>JARQTN010000041.1 GCA_029976695.1 Lewinellaceae bacterium | reverse complement strand
CTTTGTCCGCCGAAGCTCCCATGCAAGCAGGAGCGAAGGAGGGCGTCACCGAATTAAACAAAACACGAGGTTTTGCCAAAAAATATTTCAATACACTTTCATCCGCTCACGCACCTTGTCCGCCGAAGCTCCAACCCCTCCTTTCACTTTCTTTTAAAGCGAGTGCAAATATAGCGGAAACAATCACTTCAGGCAATAAACATATCGATTTTTATCCACGTGACACATTAGCCTCACAGGCTTTAAAGTTTCAGAAACCTGGAGATGTGTGGATGCTCATTTTGTGGATACATGCATTCGAGGAGATAGACCCCGTGCGGCAGAATGGTGACATCAATATGCCCTTCCATTTCCTGGCTATTTAAAACCATTGCTTGCCTGTCCCATTGATCACAAATGCGGATCCGCACCTTGCCTACATTTTTGTGAATTTAAGGGCCGGAATCGATTGACAAATTGAAAACCCAAATGTGGACAGGATGCATAATCAATTTTCAGGGAACACCGGACAGTCCTTTTCCGCCTCAACAGGATTACGATCCACGACCTGACCGGTGATCTGAAGTTAAGCCAACCTCATAATACATCGGGAAGTGGTCGGAACCGATACCCCGGAGTTTTTTCATGACTCCAATCCCGAAATGGCTGCTCACGAAAAGCTGGTCAAGCGGGAAGCCCAAGATGGGCGCGTACGTCGGGAACGTGGCGATGATGCCCCGTCCTTTTAAGGGGTCCATGAGGCCGGAATCCCGGATGAATTGCCGCGTAGCCCTGCTCCATGCCACATCATTGAGATCACCGACAACGATTACTTTTTCACGGGGATCCGTTTTTCCGATTTCTTTCGAGACTTCAAGAAATTCGATGTCCTTGGGCAGGGCTGTTGTTGCTTCCGTAGGTGAGGGTGGTTTCGGGTGGATGACAAAAAGGCGAATTTTACCCAACCCCGGGTGCGAAACTGCACAAGAAAGGGTGGGCGTCTCATTGTAGATGTAATATTTTTCTTCCTGCTCAAGCTTGTGCCTGGAGAATACAACCATCCCGTAAGTATCATCCCGGTAGGCCGTGAAGTGATCGGGATAATCTTCCTTCAATGCTTTCTCAAGTTCATTTCCCCATTGCCGGTTGGTTTCCACTGCAATGAAGATGTCCGGCTTGAATTCCTGGACAAGCCGGGTCAGCAGCGGATAATTCTGGTTTTCCTGGTACACATTGCAAGAGATCATGCTCAGGATCTCCTGGGTATTTCCTTGCAGGTCCGGTACCTGTTTTTTGCTGATGCGCAGGTAGGGGAGGATCCGGGAGAGATTGAAAAGCAGTGCGCTGCTTGCAAGGATAATTGCTAGCATGCTCAACAGCACAAATTGACCGCCAATGAGGCGGACGATGAGAAGGGCACCCAACAGGACACTCAATTGGAGCGCCAGGTATCCCGGCACGCGATATGCCCAATGACGAAAGGGCAGCATTGGGAGCAGGGAGCATGCGGCCAATACCAGGCACAAGGTATCGAGGATATTTATAGCCATCTATGATCATTCATTCGTGTAAGATAAGGAGACGAAAACCCACTTGAAAAGAAGTATCAGATAAATGTGCTGAAGAATTGAAGCGTTGCAAGAAACCTTGCTTCGGGAAGAATTTGTTTTTCATGTAGACAGCATAACGATCCGGAATCGGCACCCGCTCATGTAAATGCTTTGGCTCATGAAACAATTCATTTCTTTCTGCTGCATCCTTGGCCTATTTGCTTTCTTTTCCTGTTCCACGCCGTCAGGTATCAGCAGTGATGGCCAGCAGCCCATGCCTGCGACGGGAAGTCAGACCATCCTCGTGGTCCAGAACCCGCTCTCCCTTGCAGATATCCTGCTGCAAGTGCCGGGTGTTCAGGTCAGGCGCGACCTGGACCGTGCCTATGTCACGATCCGGGGCGGCGTACCCCTTTATTTCATCGACGGCATGCGGATCGGCAATGACTATAACAAGGTTGTCGAGCTGGTCAATGTCTTCGACATCAAATCCGTCGAAGTGATCCGCGGGCCCGCCGAAACGGCCCTGTATGGTCCCGGCAGCGGAAATGGCGTGGTGCTGATCAATACGATCGAACCGCTGGAGGAAGAGATGGAATAAAATTCAGGGTGTCACCCTGCAGCGTGACACCCCGCTCGCCGTGTACCATCAATAATCCGTCTTGATGCTCCTGTCGAAAGGTACTTTGAACTGGTACAGCACATCCTCGTCTTTAGCCCCATCAAGGACGTCGAGTCCATATTCGACTTTCTCCGGGTTGTCATACACCAGGGTGCCGAACATGCGGTCCCAGATGGAGAAGATATTGCCAAAGTTGCTGTCCGTCCAGGGGCGCTCAAAGTGGTGGTGGAACTTGTGCATATTGGGTGTGATGAAGACATAGCTGAGGGCCCTGTCCAGCCAGCCGGGCAGCCGGATGTTGGCATGGGTGGTATACGTCGTAAAGACGGTCAGGATCCGGTACACCATATAAAAAGCAAATGGCAGGCCGGCCACGATCACGGCGAACAATGCAAAAATCTCGCGCATGAAGTAGTCGCCAGGGTGGTGCCGCGTGCCGGTTGTCGCATCCACGTGGGTATCGCTGTGGTGCACCATGTGGAGTTTCCACATCCACTTTACGCGGTGGAGGAGGTAGTGCACAAAGTACTGAGCGATCAGGTCGAGGATCAGCAAAGCGATGATCAGCTCCGCCCAAAGGGGCAGGTCGACCCAGTTAAGGATCCCGAAGTTGTGTGCTTCCAGCCACAGGAAAATCCCGAGCGTAGCGACCCCGAAGATCCCGTTGATGATGATGGTCGTGGCGAGAAACACCAGGTTCACCCCGATGTGCCGCCATTTGTTGTACTGCATCCTGAAGAGGGGAATTCCTGCTTCGAGGAGGAAACAAAACGTGAGCACGCTGAAGATCCACAGCAGCTTCTGCACCGTGGTGAGGTTTTCAAAAAAGCTGAGCATGGCCTGCATCCCTTCCTGTTTTTCAGGGAAAGATACAATTCCCGCCCGATTCAGGTGCACATTTTACGGGTCGATCACGATCAACTTCCCGCGGTGGACGGCCCGGTTTTCCTTGTCGAGAACAAACAGAAAATAGGCTCCCTGCGGCAGATGCGTTTTGAAGGCGATCCCGGATGTGCCTTCTGATTGATAGATCAACTGACCGGATTGGGTGTGTAAGCGGTATTCCAGTTCCGCATCCTGTTCACATGTGCACCGGATCTGGTCAGTTTTTGCATTGAACGGGTTTGGATATATGCAGTGTATCCTGTTTTCAGTAAGCAGGGGGGTTGACGTGGTGGCATGTACGCTGTAGAAGTTTTCATAGTAAAAGACATCATGCCATCCCAGGCCCACAGGTGACCATAAACTCAGGGTCTGAACCAGGCTGTTTCCATGTGCATCCAGTTCAATTGATAGACGCATCTCTTTTTTCCAGAAGCCATATCTGTCAAAGGCCTCTGAAACTCCGTCAAGCATGTTTCCTAATGCATCGTTTGTCACGAATGTTCTCTGGCGGTCGATCCATTTCCCATAGTCGGCATCCCACTGCTGATAAAGCACTTTGATCATGTAGCCGCTGCTATCGTAAGTAAATGTAGAACGGTCTTTACAAACCCAATCCTGCATCTCCATATCCCATTCGTACCAGGTTTCATATGTGCAGTTGCCACTTTCATCAAAGACATAGATCGTTTTTCGCCCGGATTCATAATATGGTGAGCTTTTAAAACTGGATTCGAGGGTCAGGTTGCCGAAGTTGTCATAGGCCCAAATTTCCTCCTCAGTCAGTAGCCACATTTTTTCCACAGGGATGTATTCGTATTCCCGGGTCAGGATCAATCTTCCTTCCTGGTCCCAGGCACGAATGGATTTCTGGCCGGGTACCCAAATTTCATTTTGCGAGAATGACTCGATCCATTCCACCTTCCTGCCCCCATCTTCATATGTGTATTCCGTTCGCCTCTCGTTAGTCCATACACCATCCCAGAGCTGACGTTCAATCCGGAGAATCCGGCCCTCCATGTCGTAAGTGTACATGATCCGGTTGCTGTTTACCCACTGATTTTCCCAGGTCTGGCGTATTTCCATTTCAATTTTACCATCCCTGTATGTATAGAAGATGAGTGAATCGTTTTCCCAGCCGTTCTCAAAAGTTCCTCTAAGGACCTCTTTGGAAATCAGGTCATCGGTATCATCATAGGTATACACAGATTGCGTCATCGGAATCCAGATTTCGTTTATGCAGTCAAAACTTTCAGATTCGTAAAAAATGACTTTATTCGTTTCAGAGTATTCGAAAACTTCCCGCACCTTGAGGGTGCAATCCCCAAGGGTAAATAACTCGAAGTGTTCAAGCAGGTTTCCGGCATTATCATACGCCCATGTTTCCTCACGGTCGATTTCCCATGCAAGGTTCAGCTCATCCCAATAAGAATACGCATACCGTGTGAGGCGCCCTGCATCATCATATGCCCAAATGACACGGTCACTATTGAGCCACGTGACAGAATCATCAGACATGATCTGGCCGACCTGTTCAATGATGCTGTCCTGCTCATCATAGGTTGAAAGCACCCGGAGGTAACCCGTCCAGTCATACGTAAATGAGCTCAATAGCCAGACGCGCCTTGATGTCAGCATGCCATCTGGTGTGTGGGTGTATCTGAGGTGATAACTCTTGATCCACACCTGTTGAAGGGTGTCCCAATGATAGCCGGTGGTGGAAACAAGGTAGCCGTCAGGATGGTAAACCGAACTGTCCATATAGCTGGTTTGCCATTCCGCCCCGTCCCAAATCATTGTAATGGTTTCAGCTTCCAATTTATTTTGGCTGTAATGTGTAATGGATTGACTGTTGTTCACCCAGTTTTGCAGGTCAGTGTCCCACACCTGGTATACCTGCGTTTTTTCTGATGGCCGATCCTCAATCAGCTGCCTCAATGTATTTACCCATGTATTAGCCTCCCACACCTGATCACGGATCTCAGAGATTGCCCCGTTAGAATAGGAATAAACAGTCCGTTCAACAGGTTCCCAGACTTCTGTGAAAACACCAAATGTGTAATTGGTTTCATACTGCACATCCCCGTTTTCATTATAGGTTGTCGAATCTTTTTCAAATAGCCTCCAGTCAATGGCTTCATAAGCATAGTTTCTCATACGAATGGTTGATGTATGCCTCAGTTGATCATCATAGTGATGGACATCACGGAGAATTGGATGCCACCCGGTATCTCTGGGCGTATTTATGATTTCCTCGATCACGATCCCGTTTGAATCGTATGTGAACCTGTTTTTCTGCGCGTTTTCCCATAATCCGACATACCCGTTCCACTGCTGGATCACCTCGGCCGAGATTTGGTTTTGTTCATTGTATGCATAGTTGATCCTGCTGGTATAGGCCCACTGCGCTGCATCGGGAAAGTAATTGGAATGGATTGTGGAGTCGAGCAGCACCTCTCCGGGATTGCGGGATGAAATCCCAATACGCGTATCCTTCAGCCGGTAGATGACCAGGTCATCCGGGAGATCCGAATGGATGCCGGCTTTTTGCGCAGCCTCGTTGAGTTCTTTTCCTGTGATTTCAATAAACAGGTCCCCAGGCTGTCGCTCCTGGGCAGGTAAATTTGAGCTCGTGACTGTAAAAAAGAAAAATGAAACAAGGGTGCAGATGAATTTCAGGGTGGATGTTCTCATCTTCAAATATTTTGCCTGCTCCTTTGAGCAGCGGTTAAAAGAAGGTGGTGTGTTCAGAAAAGGTGTTTTACGGGTATAGAATGCCACCTTCATATTAATCCCATTCACCATTAATAGTCAATGATATCAATGTGCCACCCGAAGTGATCTCCATCATGGCGCGCAATACCATCCAAAAAGTACATTGGGTGCCATACCAATCTCTTCCGATTATGCAGGTGTTGATCCTTTATGAATCATTCTTCGGGAATACGGAGAAAATTGCCCACGCCATTGCAGATGCCATCGAAGGAGCAGAAGAAGTGACCGTCCGGGAGATCTCCACGGTCGATCCGGAGACAATGCAAATGCCAGACCTTTTAATTGTCGGCTCGCCAACAAGGGGATTCAGGCCATCACCCGCGACAATGGACTTCATCTCCCGTGTGCCTGAATCACGCATGCTCGACCAGATGTTTGCCGCGTTCGATACACGAATCGCGCTTTCCTACATCAAATCGGGTGTCTTGCGCTTCATCGTCAAGACAGGGGGCTATGCCGCATCAGCCATTGAAAAGAAACTCAGGCAAAAGGGCGGTGTGCCGATCGTTGCCTCTGACGGATTTTGCGTGATCGACAAGGAAGGCCCTCTGCTGAAAGGCGAAGTTGAACGAGCCAGAAAGTGGGCTTCCGCGATCAGGGCATTCCATACTGCCTGATCAGAGCAGCATCATGCGAACCATTTGCCTCATGACGGGTCCGGATATCCGTTCCGTACATTCCTGGATTTGAATCTGTTACATATATATGAATAATCCGTATATTAAATGCACAGGATTTTCCAAATGATAAAGATCATTTGGAAAGCTGTGTAATGTCACTTTTTGGACCACCCTGTGTGATTAGCTTCACACAAGATTTTAAATCATTTCACTAAAACACTCGTATCATGCCACAAAATCTATCCAAGCAAAAGATCATATTGAGTCTTTTCGCAGGATTTGTTTTCATGTTCATGATTTCCTGCCAGTATGAGTTCATCGTGCCGGAAGAAGTGATTATCCCCGAGACGGTCAGCTTTTCCGAGGATGTCATTCCGATTTTTAATGCAAAATGCAATGGCAGTGGTTGCCATGCATCAGGATTTCCGATCCTGGACCTCTCGCCAGCGAATGCTTATGACGACCTGTTCCGCAAAAACCAGATTAACCTGGACACTCCGGAAGAGAGTCCGTTGTATGTCAAACTGGTGGAATCCGGCAGTACGCACCAGGGTCGATCGACGGCCCAGGAACAGGCCACAATACTGGAATGGATTAACAAAGGCGCACAAAATAACTGATCATGAAAACGAACAAATCAACAATCATACAGATCCTGGCTTTACTGTTTGTCTTCCTCGCCGTGCAGGCTGCATTCGGCCAGGAAGAGGAAGTCAAAGAAATTGAAAGGCCCGTGCGGTCTCCATATGAAGCTGTCATGCTCGTCGATTTCCCGACGACCAAGACACCTACAAAAGGTGCTTTCGAGTATTATATTCATCACCGGTTCGGCACTGTCGAAAATGGCTGGTCGGATCTTTTCGGTGTCTACGGGACGTCCAACATCAACCTGGGTGTGAATTATGGCATTACCCGGCAATTGTCGGTAGGTTTTGCCACGGAGCGGTTCAACAAGATGCAGGTGTTCAGCGCCGCATACAGGGTATTTGAACAAACGCGTTCTAACAAGATCCCCGTTTCCGTCATGCTCTATGGCAATGTAGCGATCGATGCGCGTAACAAGTCAGTTTTTGGTCAGAATTATGAATTTGCCAACAGGCTGTCTTATTATGCACAGGTGATTGTCGGACGGAAATTCACGAATGCCCTGACCTTGCATGCAGGCGCCAGCTTCTCCCATTTCAATGCGGTTGACTCCCTGCTGGAGCACGACAAGGTAGCCGTGCACTTTGGCGGGAGGATCAAGATCTGGAGCAGTAATTCAATCATTTTTGAATACACGCAGCCACTCGACCTGCCAAATTTTGCCGAGCATGTCGAGCTCACAAATCCGCCCAGGCCCGGACTTTCGATCGGAATGGAGTTTGGGACCAGCACACACGCATTCCAGGTATTTCTGTCAAATTACCAGGATATCGTCCCGCAGCAGAACGTGTCGTTCAATCAGAATGACTTTTTTGAAGGAGATGTCCTGATTGGATTCAATATCACAGTCCGCTTATAAGTGTAAGGGGGCAAAACCACATATCAATGAAGGCTGAACAAAAGAAACACACAAGGCGGTCATTCGTTGGGTCTTCCCTTGCGGCGGGCCTGGCCTCGGTGATCGGCGTGTCCGGCCTGCAATCATGCAGCAACAAAACGGGTTCCGGAGAGAAGGAACTCGT
>JARQTN010000040.1 GCA_029976695.1 Lewinellaceae bacterium | reverse complement strand
GCATTGAAGCCGATCATCATGGGCTCACCTGAATACTGGCATGCAAGCTGCTCGGTTGCTTCGTTGGAAAAGTCAAGGTCCTGGGCGCTGATGGTCAGGCTCCCCTCATCGATGTTCAAAGCCACCTGGTTTGTGGTCTTGTTGGCATAGATCGCAATCCTTTTGAGGGAATTGAGGAAGTCCACCCTGCTCACCACGAGGTGGTTCGGGTTATCCAGCGGAATGACCGTATTGTAATCCGGGTATTTTGCATCGACCAGCCGGCAAATCAGTTCGCCGCTGCCCAGGTCAAAGAAGGCATTGGTCTTGTTGTAACTCAATTTGATCTTTCCTTCTGAAGGCAAGGCGGCCTTGAGCAGGGAAAGTGATTTTTTGGGTACGATAAATGATCCTGTCTTGTCTGTAGAAATTCCTGTGAATGTGTATTTCACCAGCTTGTGGGCATCCGTTGCCACAAAGGTGACCTTGTTGAAATCGACCTGCACAAACACACCCGTCATGGCAATGCGCAGTTCGTCATTGCTGGTCGCAAAGAGACTGGAATTCAGCGCGCGATAGACCTTGTGTGCATCAAGCTCAATTTCCTGTGCCTCGGTGAGCTGGGGCAGGGCAGGGAATTCATCTGCTGGGTCACCGGACAATTTGTACTTCCCATAAGTGGAAGTGATCTCGATGATGTTGTTTTCTGGCTGGAATGTGAAGGAAATCGGTTGTTCCGGCAGGGCCTTCAATGTATCCAGGAGGGTTTTTCCCGGAACGGCGATGGCCCCGTCCCCGTCGGCGTCCACCTCAATGGTATTCATCAGGGTCGTCTCCAGGTTTGTTGCCGTGATGCTCAGTCGGTTTTGCCTGATGACGAACAGGAAGTCTTCCATGATCGGAAGGACTGGGTTGGACTGGATTGCTCCGGATAACACATTGATCTGCTTGAGCAAACTCCCCGAAGAAACAGTGAATTTCATGAGACAGTTGATTTTTGTCGAGGCGAAGATACGCTTTTCACCAGATTAAATTAAAGGCTAAAAATAACGGTTCTTGCCCGATAAATTCATAACATTGCGGCGCTCGCGGCGTTTCATTACCTGCTCATGAGTCCAGTAAAATCGATCCAAATCAACAAGCCACCCCGGGTGCGGGAAATTCCCGAAGTCCGGCTTCCGAAATACGAAAAAGTCGTATTGACCAACGGTGTGCCCGTCTATTACGTATCGGGCGGGACACAGGATGTGGTCAAGCTCGAGATCATTTACTTAGCGGGAAAAGCGTATGAGGCGCACCGGGCAGTTTCCAGGGTTACTGCAGCACTGCTCACCGAGGGAACTAAAAACCATGCCTCTGAAGAGCTTGCCGAGCATTTTGACTTTTACGGTGCCGTTATTTCAACCATAGGCGGCGTAGACACCGCGCGGGTTCGGCTATACTGCATGAACAAGCACCTGCCCAAATTGCTTCCGGTCCTGCAGGAAGTGATCGAAGATCCGACCTTTCCCCGCGAAGAACTGGACACCTACCGGGATAACTGGAAGGAGCGCATCCGCATTGACCTCGAGAAGAACGAGAATATTGGCTACCGGAAACTGACTGAACTGGTTTTTGGTCCTGATCACCCATATGGGTATAATACAGATCCCGGGGACCTGGACAAGGTGACAAGGGAAATGCTGATCGACCACCACCACCAGTACTTCCAGCCACAGCAAATGGCTATTTTTCTCAGCGGCAAGGTCCATGAAAGTGCATTGCATCTGCTGGACAAGTATTTCGGTCAAAAGCTGAGGTCCGGCAAACGGCAGGTCCTCACCAGCCAGATCGAGACGAACTCTGAAAGGACGCATTTTTTCCCGGGCCCCCAGAAGCACCAGTCATCCATCCGGATCGGACGTCCGATGTTTACAAAGACGCATCCTGATTATCCGGGCATGTATGTGGCCAATACGCTGCTCGGGGGGTATTTCGGGTCCCGCCTCATGAGCAATATCCGCGAGGAAAAAGGCCTGACATACGGGATTTATTCCAACATCGACACCTTTTCACAGGGCGGCTGCTTTTATATCAGCACAGAAGTGGCCTCGAAGAATGTGCGGCTATGCCTGGATGAGATATACAGTGAAATCGAAAGGCTGAAAACGGAACCGATTCCCGATCAGGAACTCCAGATGGTGAAAAACTACCTGATGGGGTCATTCCTGATGCGGATGGACGGGCCGTTCAACTCTGTAGATGTCATTAAATCACTCCTTTTGGAAACGGACCAGACGGATCTTTTTGAACCGATGATCCGGAAAATGAAAGAGATCACCCCATCTGAAATACAATCACTCCTGAAGACATACCTGGACCGCGGGGACCTCATCGAGATCGTCGTTGGGCAGGCAAAATGAATACCTGCTTTTGCATTGAGCATCAGGAACATAGCGGTGGAATCGGTTTCCTGTTTTCATCTTTTTTTATGTTCTTTGTGCCACTTGGGATGGAAAATTCAAGGATTTTACACACTGTTGACACTTTGTTTACATTATGCTGAATGTCAGCGAGTTATATAGTTTAAAGAATAAGTTTTTTCATTGCATTTGCCCTGTGTGGGCAGATCGGATAATAAAATAGCCTGGGTTTTGACGGCAATGTGGAAAGGACGGTTAAAAAAATTTCTTTTTCTGCATGCCGGTTAAACGGGAATCCGGGCAAAAGATCGTGAGAAGGATTTAATTTAGAGGCGCATGAAATTGTTCAGTTTGTTTACGCAAGAGCTGGCCATCGACCTGGGGACAGCCAACACCTTGATCATCCAGGATGGCGAGGTGGTGATCGACGAGCCATCGATCGTGGCCATCGATACGCGCACGGGTGAGACGATCGCCGTGGGGAACAGGGCGATGCAGATGCATGAAAAAACGCATCAGAATATCCGGACCATCAGGCCGCTGAAGGATGGCGTCATTGCCGACTTTCAGGCAGCAGAGAGCATGATCGAGGGCCTGATCAACCTGATCGGGTCAAAACGCAGGTTCTTCACACACCTCAAAATGGTCATTTGCATCCCGAGCGGGATCACAGAAGTGGAAAAACGTGCCGTGTTCGATTCGGCGGACCATGTGGATTCAAAGGAAACATACCTGATTTTTGAACCTATGGCCGCAGCTCTCGGGATTGGCCTGGATGTGGAAGAGCCCGTCGGCAACATGATCATCGATATCGGAGGAGGGACAACGGAAATCGCCGTAATCGCCCTTTCCGGCATTGTGGGCGACCAGTCCATCCGGACGGCCGGGGATGAATTCACGGAGAATATCATCGATTTCATGAAGCGGAACCACAACATCCTGATCGGTGAACGGACGGCCGAGCAGATCAAGATCAATGTCGGTTCTGCCCTGAAGCAGCTGGACAACCCGCCAGAAGACTTTGCCGTGAACGGACGGGACCTGATCACAGGCATCCCGAAGCAGCTCTCGATCTCTTACCAGGAGGTCGCAGAATCCATCGATGAGTCGATTACGAAGATCGAGGAAGCCATCCTCAAGGCGCTCGAGACCACCCCGCCTGAACTGGCTTCCGATATTTACAAAACCGGCCTTTACCTGACCGGAGGGGGTGCATTGCTCAGGGGGCTGGACAAGCGGATCTCCCGAATTACCAAGTTGCCTGTTCATATTGCGGACGATCCGTTGCGGGCCGTCGTAAAAGGGACGGGCATTGCCCTGAAGAATACACATCGATACTCATTCCTGATCGACCGAAAAAGTGTTTAATTTAAGGGCAACCAGGATGATCTCATATGCAGAACCTGATCCAATTTCTGATCCGTTTTTCGGCGTTCTTCCTTTTTGTCGCACTGGAAGTGGTCTGCTTCATTTTGATCGTCCGGTACAATGACGGGCAGCGCGAGATCTTTTTGAACTCCTCAAATATGGTGTCTGCCAGGGTGAACGAATGGTATGATGGCATGGTGGAGTATTCCAACCTCCGTGCATATGCGGACAGCCTTGCCATTGACAATGCGCGACTGAAATCTGCCCTGTACAACAATTCGAATTACCTGGAACTTGAGGAAAAGGAGGTGCTGGATACGGTATACCGTCAGAAGTTCCATACGATACGGGCCCAGGTCATCAACAATTCCGTGACCTCGAGAAACAATGCACTGACCATAGATCGAGGCTCAAAGGATGGGATCCGAAAGGGAATGGGGGTCGTGGGCAACGAGGGCATCATCGGGGTCGTACGCGCCGTGCAGCCGTCTTTCAGCAGCGTCCTGTCCATCCTCCACAGTGCTTCGCGGATCAGTGTGGCCCTGCGCAGGAGTCACTATTTTGGCACCCTTGTCTGGAATGGGTTCCACCCAGGCAAAATGTCCATGGAAGCTGTTCCCAAGCATGCGGATATCCGTGTAGGGGACACGATCGAGACAAGCGGATATTCCCATATTTTCCCCAAAGGCGTCATGGTGGGGACCGTCGACACCTTCTGGATCGAGGGGGGGAGCAATTTCTTTACGATATCGGTTTCCATCGTCAACGACATGAGCAACCTGAACCATGTCTATGTCGTGCAAAACCTGATGAGGCCAAGCCTGGATTCCCTCGAACAACCGGTTTTGTATGAATAGCCTGTGGACCAAGAACCTGATACGTATTGTGGTGCTGATCCTGCTCCAGGTCCTCCTGTTCAAGCGGATCTATTTTGGATGGGAAAATTTCAATTATTTTGCTTTTCTGGTCTATCCCCTTGCTATTTTACTCCTCCCGGTGCGCACACCCAGGGTACCTGTGTTGTTTATCGGTTTCCTCATCGGGATCATTGTGGACCTTTTTTATGATTCTCCGGGAGTGCATGCAAGTGCCTGCGTATTTTTAGCTTTTATCCGGCCCTACCTGTTGAAAATGATCGAACCAAGGGGTGGCTACCCGACCCAGGACCTGGGCCCCACGAAAAGGCAGTTTGGCACCAATTGGTTTCTGATCTATACGGCGATGGGCCTGGCAGCCCACCTGTTGGTCTACTTTTCTGTCGAAGTATTTACGTTTGTCTTCTTTTTCGAGATCTTGCTGAAAGTCATTTTTAGCTTTATCGTTTCGTATATCTGCATCTTGTTGTATATCTTTTTGTTGAATCCAAAAGATTAAAACCGTACATGCGCGCGCAGGATCCAAATAACCGTTCGGTCATCATCCAGCGAATCATGATTGCAGCAGCAATCGTGCTGCTGTACAAGGTCGCGGAGATCCAGCTGTTTGACTCCTCTTACAGCCAGCGGGCAGAGAATACCACGCTTGAAAGAAAAACCATGTATCCGTCGCGCGGACTGATCTTTGACCGCAACCACGAATTGCTGGTTTACAACAACCCCATCTATGACATCAAAGTGGTCTATAACCAGGTAGACCCCGCCATGGATGTCGGGAAATTCTGCTCTTTGCTTGATCTATCAACAGAGGAATACAGGGACAGGCTGAACAAGGACTGGTCCAGCTATAAATTTTCAAAGGCGGTGCCCTTTGTATTCCTGAAAAATGTATCAGCCAAAAAAATGGCCTCTTTTGAAGAAAGCCTGCACGAATTTCCCGGATTTTATACAACACTCAGGAACGTACGCGGGTACAGCCACCCGATCGCATCACATGTCTTCGGGTACATTTCAGAGGTGGACAGGGAAACGATTGACAACTCCGACGGGGTCTACAGCCAGGGGGATTATATCGGCACCACGGGTATCGAGCACCGGTACGAAAACACGCTCCGCGGCACGAAGGGGGTCAGCTATATCCTGAAGGACAACCTGGGCAGGGAGGTCGGGAAGGTGGATGAAGGAAACCTTGATTCTGCGGCTGTATCCGGTCGGAACCTTATCCTTTCACTGGACTACAAGTTACAGGCATACGGTGAAGAGCTCATGCAAGGCAAAAAAGGCAGCATCGTGGCGATCGAGCCTGAAACCGGGGAGATCCTGGCCATGGTCAGTGCACCGACCTATGATCCTTCCTTGCTGACGATCCACAAGGACCGCGGCGCGGCCTATGAAAAATTGCAAAATGATACGCTGAAGCCTTTTTTTGACAGGAGTGTCATGGCAGAGTACCCGCCGGGTTCGATCTTCAAGACCGTCCTAGGCCTGGCAGCCATGCAGGAAGGCGTGCTGGAGCCTAACCGGACAATCCGCTGCGACGGAGATTACAACTACAGGTATTTCACCTACGGGTGCCACCTGCACGAAACGCCCTATAATGTCGCCATGGCGCTGCAGCACAGCTGCAATTCCTACTTCTTCCAGGTATTCCGTGATTTTATCGAGCAGGACGGATTCAGCCTCCCCCAGATCGGGCTGCGGAAACTTGATCAGTATCTGTATGATTTCGGGCTTGGCAAAACGATCAGCCTCGACATTGAAAAGGAAAAGAACGGCAATGTGCCGACACCGGATTATTATGATGAGCTGTACGGCCAGGGTACCTGGCGGTCAACCTATATCCTGTCATTGGGCATCGGCCAGGGAGAGCTTCAATTGACCACACTCCAGATGGCAAACCTTGCCGCAATCATAGGCAACCGGGGCTGGTACGTGCCTCCACACCTGGTCAAGGGACAGATGGAAGGCGAGATCCTCGTTTCCGAGGTGAGCGCACCGAAAGAGTACGTGGGTATTGACGAGGCATATTTCGATCCGGTCATCGAGGGAATGGCCAGGGCCGTAAATGCCGGGACGGCGCAGGTCGGCTGGCACCCTGATTTCCAGATCTGTGGAAAAACGGGGACGTCCCAAAACGTGGGCAAGGACCACAGTGTCTTCTTTGCGTTTGCCCCGCAGGATGACCCGAAGATCGCGATCGCCGTCTACATCGAGAATGGCGGATGGGGTGCGACCTATGCCGTGCCGGTCGGCAGTTTGATGATCGAAAAATACCTGACAGGGGAGATTATTCCACGGCGTGCCTGGCTGGAAAAGAGGATGCTCGAAAGCAGTACGATCACGCCTTGAAAAGACAAGGTACACGGCGTGCAGGGTGTCACCCTGCACGCCGTGTACCCTTAAAGCATTGAAAACCATGAAGATATCAGCAATCGTCGCAGTCGCAAAAAACAATGTCATCGGGAAGGATAACGACATCCCGTGGAACATGCCCCGGGACATGAAGTATTTCATGCGCACAACAACCGGGCACCATATTATCATGGGCCGGAAAAACTACGAGTCATTGGGAAGGCCTTTGCCCCGCCGGACCAATATTGTGATCACGCGCAACCCCTTTTACATTTCGACCGGCTGCATCGTCGTGCACAGCCTGGAGGAGGCCCTGTCCATCGCCCACAGCAACGGGGAGGAAGAAGCCTTTGTCATCGGCGGCGGGGTGATCTATGAGCTCGCCATGGACTACCTGGACCGGATCTACCTCACCGAACTGGACCTCGAAGTGGAGGACGGGGATGTGTTCTTCCCGGAAATGGACATGGATGTCTGGGAGGAAAAAAGCGCGCAGTTTTTTGCGGCGGATGACAAGAACAGGGCCGACATGACCTTCAAGGTTTTTGAAAGGAAGGCCAGCCGGGAGAAGTCCGGATCCTGATCCGGGCTATTGCGTTCGCGACAGCGTATCGATTTTGCGCAATTTGTCGTTCCACCTGATGATCAGTTCTTCATAGCTGACCGGGTCCGTGATCTTGACCGGCACACCGTTGAGCAGCCGGTCCGGTTCCTGTACGCCCAGCCGGCCCTCTAGATATGCCCGTGCCGTCATGGTGTCCCTGATGACCTTTACGGTTTCCTTGAATGTATCCGGGTCGATGATGATTGATGTATCCAGTACAATGACAGTTGCATCGTCAAGGACAGACCCCTGGCCGCGCTGCTCCATCCAGAGCTTCTTTTCCCTTTCGTATCCCGGGGGGGTGATTTGGGCATTGGCCTGTTCCGGCAGAAAAAGGAGCAGCAGGAAAACACCGGCACCCGCGAAATTCAGTTTGTATTTCATCATCATGGATCGTTTCATGTCTGGATAAAGATACACTTTGGCCCGCTTGTGGTCTTTTGGAAGAGATGAAAAAAGGACACATGATGGTGTACGGAAATCCATATCTTCAACCTTGTTGAGCCCGTTGCATTTCCGTCATTGTGTAAAAATCAA
>JARQTN010000039.1 GCA_029976695.1 Lewinellaceae bacterium | reverse complement strand
CAGGGAGTAAGCGTTGAAATTACGGTGAACGGGCCTGACGTGCCAAAGATTGCACTGATCACGGCTCCAGGTTGCGATCCTTCTGCCGGACAGGAATTTGGCTGCGCAGTAGGAAACAGCATTTCTATAGACAATGGCCTGGCGGTCGGTACGACCTATTATATTGTCATCGGTTTTCAAAATCAAGCTGAAGGTCCTTACGATATCTGTGTCTACAATCCCACCAACCAGCCCAATGATGAATGTGATTTTGCCATTCCGCTCACAAACCTGGATCATGACCTATGCGAAATATCCCTGATGGACAATTACTATCCTTCCACCAGTTCAAATTTTTTTCCGGGGTGTTGGGGCAGTACATTGGCAGAAGTCTGGTTTTCATTCCAGGCACAGGGCACAAGCATCGCTGACCTCCATGTGGAAAATGCACCTGCCAATGCCTACATCGCAGTGCTTGACGGGGTGTGCTCCAATATTGGCGGGATGCTGGTCCTCGGATGTGGCGCGAACGGGACACCGATCATGACCGATAACAACCTGGTCGTCGGGCAGACCTACTACATCGTCGTGGGATTTGAGAACTATGCGAACGGCACCTTCAACCTCTGCCTGGACAACCCTGAAAATGCATTCAACGATGACTGTAACGATGCACCGGTTATCCCCTCGATACAACTGTCCGATGAAGACCTTTGCATGACTTCTATTGCAGGGAATACGATCAACAATGACTATCCTTCCACGGATATCGGTACGATCGGCTGCTGGAATATGGGGGACAGCTACAACGTCTGGTATCAGTTTGTGGCCCAGGGGCCGGACCTGGATATTGAGGTGGATCCGCTTAGCTTTTCCGGTGCCGAGCAGATCGCGCTCATTTCTTTTGACAATAACAATTTCTGTGATCCGGGTTCCGCTGCCGTCATTGAGTGTTCAAATGGCGAGTCGCTCACACTCGATAATACGCTCACGATCGGGAATACCTATTATGTTGTCGTGGGCTTTGAGAATAATGCATACGGGGATTACTGCATCAATGTGTTCAACCCCGAACCACCGCCAAACGATACTGCCTGTGCCGCTATTCCGCTCAATACGACAGGCGGGTGCAACAGCCCGCAGATCCCTTGTCCGGGGGGAGCGGATTGTTTTACCACGGAGTATGCCAACCCGGATTATCCGAACAATGTGTTCCCGCCGGATTGCGCTCCGGGCATGCAGAACAACGTATTCTATACCATCACGCTCGATGATCCGGAAAATGTGGGTTTTGAAATCGACCTGCAAGAGGGAACCGCTTCAAACCTGAATATGATGCTGCTCCAGTTCAACGACTGTAACCAGCAGTTTGATATCCTTTTTACATACTGCGGCGTCTCCTATCCGGTTGAATATGGACCGGTCGAGCCCGGGGAGGTATATTATCTCATTGTGGGTACGTCCGAGGAAGATGAAGGCACATTTGACATCTGTGTGGATGAGATCCCGCCCTGTTTTGAAAATAACTACTGCGAAGATCTGACAGGTGGCATGAGCAATGCTGAAGATATTGGTGTGATCACGACATTTGATCCTGCCCAGGATTGCACGGCAGGAGGGAGTGATGATTTTACCTGTGTGGAAGGGTGTAACCTTTTTGCTGATCCTGAGCCTGGCCTCACCGCATGCCTGGGGGATAATGACCCGGTCGTCTGGTACCAGTTTACGACTGATTTCCAGGCAGGCTTGCTCAATATGACGATCACGAGTGATGACTTTGCAGCGCCTTCTGTGCAATTATGGTCATCACAAGATGGAACGTGCAATTCACTACAATTAGAAGGATTGACCGGTGAGAACTTCAGCTGTCTTGTCGGCTCACAAGGTCAGCTGGTTGCAAACTCCACGCCTGTCAATGTAAATACGACATACTACCTTGCCATTGGAGGTGTCAATACATTTGGCGGGGATTTTGAGCTTTGTATTGCAACTGTCACACAACAGGCTGCTTGTGTTACGGCTTCAAGTTATGATGTAGTATCACGTTCATTCGGTGGCTCATTGGATGGTCCCTTTTTCCCTGGAGAACAATTGAGGATTTGTCTGAACGTCGAGAATTTTCAAATTTCAGGAGCGAATAATTGCCAATGGTTCCAGGGGATCGTGCCGGTATTTGGTGCGGGCTGGGATCCGTCTTCATTTGACGGGGATGGCCAGCCTATGAATGCGACAATGAATGGCAGTCCATTTCCGGCTCCGAATATCTATAATTCAGGAACATTCGATTGGTGGACAAGTGTCTCATACCATCATCCGCATTGTTATTACAATGTAGGAGATTTTGACGGAAACGGGACGCTGGATATGTGCAATTCTCAGTATGATCCAGACTGCGAGGGTCCTGGATTATCTGGTTCTAATGGACTTGGTGCCTGCTGGTACGACCAGGATCCCGGAGACTTTTTGCCCGGTGGTTGGTTTACTTCCGGCGTCAACGGATCCTGTACCGGATCTGTTGGATATCCTGGTGTAGACTGGGGAGATGGAGGCACTTGCAGCGGATCTTCCGGACCATGGAATTTCTGTTTTGACCTGACCACGCGGACGGATTGCAATGATGATCCGAGTTACAGTGACCTAACAATAGGATTCATTTCATTTGCTGACGGTGAGGTAGGCTCCTGGGACGGTTCTGCGAGCATTTGTGGGCAGGATGAACCATTGTTTCAGAAATTACCTATGTGTTGTAACGAATTAACTGATATCAGCGAATCCATGGACCCGATCTGTTCGGGTGGTGTTTTTGCCTATACCGTCGATGGTTCGGGGGTTGACGATAATGTAGACTTTTGGGAATGGACTGTGGACCAGGGGGATGTCACGGGGGCAAACCCGGGCAGTGGGCCAAACGGGACGGTTGTGATCGACAACCTTGTAAATAATACGACATCTACGCAGTATGTGACATACAACTTCCTGGGTTTTGCGGGTGGTGAATGCCCGGCCATTATCCTGACTGTTGACATTGAGGTGCATCCGGAAATCGAGATCCAGATGTCCCCATACCTGATGTGCGCCACGCCGAATAGCCCTTACCTGATCGAACCGAATATCACGGGGGGATCGGGCAACTTTGATTTTGAATGGAACGACCAGGACCAGACCGCCACGGCCAACCTTTCCATTGATAACCCTGTTGACGGGACCAATTATACCCTTGTCGTAACAGACCAGCTCACCGGTTGTGAAGGTACGGCCTCCATCACACTTGATGTGTACACGACCTTCCCGGTTGACATTATCCCGAGCTCCACCGAGCAATGCGAACAGAGCGGGACAATCGGCCTGTCTGTCACGGCGAGTGGCGGCACAGGCGTATTCAACCAGTATGAGTGGACCACCCCGGGCGGCGGAAGCGGGTCGGGGCAATCATATGATGCGGATATTTCCGGCCAGTACCTTGTGGAAGTGATCGATGACCAGGGCTGTGTGGGGAAAGACAGCATCCAGCTCCAGTTTTTTGAAGCGCCTACTGTTGATCTCATTGTGGAGGATCCATTTATCTGCCCGGACAGGGTGACCCAGATCTTCTCGACGGTAGAGGGTGGCCAGGGTCCATATCTATATGAATGGGACGATGGCACTTCGACAAGTTTCAATGCAGCTGAAATCCCCGGTACGTATACACTCCTGGTGACCGACAATAACGGATGTACCTCCACGGCATCCGTACAGGTAGGGGCAGCAGATGTGCCCGATGTTGACCTGGGGACCACCCAGCAGATCTGCGTGGGGGCTGATTTGCCGGAGCTTTCCCTGGAAGGGCAAGGACCCTTTGTCCAGATCATCTGGAGCACCGGCGTGATCGGAGCCGAGTCGATCACCATCACAGAGCCCGGCATGTATTCAGTCACGGTGATCAACGACGAGGGATGCCAGAACTCTGCAGAGGTGGACGTTTCCTTCTTCCCGGAACCTGTCCTCGATCTGCCGGATACCCTGTCATTCTGCCAGGGCCAGGGGGTGTTCTTCAATGCATTCGACCCACAATGGGTACAGTACGATTGGCAGCATATCTCAGGCAGCGACAATGATGCGGATATCTTTATCAGCAACCCGGGTGTATACTCGCTTATCGTGTATGATGCCAACGGATGTGAAGCCGAGGATGAAATCGAGATCATTGAATCAGAATTCCTGACACCTGTGATTTCAGGTGACCGGACGATCTGTGCAGGGGAAACAGGGATCTACACGATCGATGAGTATTTCAGTATGGAATGGACCGACCTGGAAGGAACCCTCCTGAGTGATTCTGCAGCTCTATGGGTCGACACGGCAGGCACCTATATCCTGAACATCACCGATTTTTCCGGTTGTCCGGGCATTGACACCTTTGAAGTTTCAGTCTCTGATCCCAGTGTCTTCATCAGCGGTCCAGCGACGATCTGTACGGATGCTGTCGCCACCCTGGATGCCGGTCCCGGCTATGCCTCTTACCTATGGAGCGATGGAAGTACCACACAATCGATCCAAGTAGATACGGGTGGCATGTTTGCCGTGACGGTGACAGACATGGTTGGCTGTGCTGTTTCGGATACGATCGAGATCGTGGAGACGGACCTGATTGTCGAAATTACCGGGGATACCGCGATCTGTACAAGCGAATCAACCATTCTCGATGCCGGCCCGAATTTCGAGACCTTTGCATGGTCTAACGGCGAGACGACACAGACGATCCAGGTGGATACTGGTGGCACATATACAGTGACTGTGACAGATATCCTGGGTTGCGAGGCAATCGATCAGGTCACAGTCGATGAGTTTCCGACCCCTGCGCCGGTCGTAACTGGTGACAGGATGATTTGTGCAGGCGAAACAGGGATTTATACCACAGGTCAATGGTCAACCATCGAATGGTCAGACCTGGGCGGAAATGTCCTGAGTGATTCTGCTTCTTTGCATGTGGATACAGCAGGGATATTTGTACTGCATGTTGTAGATGGTGTCGGATGTCCGGGAAGGGATACATTCGAAGTGACCGTTTCAACACCCTCTGTTTCCATCACAGGTCCATCCACGATATGCGCAGAAGAAGGCGCGACCCTCGATGCCGGACCGGGCTTCGATGCATATCTCTGGAGTGACGGAAGTACGACACAGACCTTGCAAATTGATACAGGCGGTCTGTTTGCTGTTACGGTCACTGACATGGCCGGGTGTACTGCCACGGATGTCATCGATATCGCCGTGAGCGATCCGGATCCCGAGATCACGGGGGACACGGCTGTTTGTTCGGATGCCATTGCCATACTTGATGCAGGCTCCAATTACGTATCCTATGCATGGTCTACAGGATTGCCTGATGATACACTCCAGATGGTGGCTGTGAGCAACCCGGGCATGTATACGGTTTCGGTTACTGACCAATTCGGCTGTGAAGGTGTTGATTCCATAGAGGTAACCCATTTTCCCGATCCTGTTGTGCAGGTGTCGGGAGACATGGATTTTTGCGTTGGTGGTGTCGCCATGCTGAATGGAGGCAGTGGATTTGTATCCTACGCCTGGTCCACTTCAGATCCGGGAGATACGACACAACTCATTTCCGTCAATGCAGCGGGCACATATACCGTGACTGTCACCGATATGAACGGTTGTTCGGCAACGGGTGAAATGACGGTAAATCCGCCATACCAGGAAACGATGGATATTTCCGGATCGCTCACTTTCTGCACCGGATCAAGCACCACCCTCGACGCGGGACCGAATTATGTTTCATATGCCTGGTCCACGGGAGATGACACGCCCACCATTGAAGTCACTTCAGGCGGACAATATGCCGTCACTGTTGTCGATGCAAACGGATGCATCGCTTCTGATATGGTGATGGTAGATGAATCAGATGAACTGACACCCGATATCATGGGTGACACAGCCATGTGCCAGGGGACACCCATCCAGCTGACTGTTGGAAACAGTTATACATCAGTCGAATGGAGTAATTCCGAAACAACCCCGACAATAACCGTTACATCTGGCGGGACCTATTTCGTCACCGTAACTGATGCAGGCGGATGTACAGGTACGGATGTGATCCAGGTGGAAGAAAATATCCAGCCTTCCGCAACCGTCACGCCTACTGCGGTCATTTGCAATGATCCCGCTGATGGGTCAGTCATTGATTTTGCGGCGTTGATTACAGCGGGAGAAACAACAGGAGACTGGACCGACCTCAACGGTACCGGCGTTGACCTGAGCGATCTGACTGCGGTTGATTTCGTTGGCATTGTGCCGGGAATTTATGAGTTTCAATATTCAACGAACAGTGCGGTAGCTCCGTGTGAAGACCAGGACTATATTGTACAGGTCACAGTCCTGGATTGTGCCTGTCCGAATGTCCAGGTCAACCCGGCAGGGGAGATCTGCAATGACGGAGGTACCCTTGACCTGGATGACCTGTTCCAGCCGACTACCGAGACGGGTGGCACATGGTCGCTGGTCAGCACGCCGGGCGGAAGCCAGCCTGTCAGCCTGAACGGCTCCGTTGTGGATGTGACCGGAGCAGATGCCGGAGATTATACCTTCAAGTACACGGCCCCGAACATCAATCTGGGATGCCCGGATACCTCTTTCACAACACTGACTGTTAGTGTACCACCAAATCCGGGTGTCGTGATTGAGTCCGTGATGCTTTGTATCGGAGAGGATCGGATCGTGAACCTGACGCAGCTGATTTCCGGAGCGGATCCAGGCGGTACCTGGACCGAAACCTCCGCTGCGGCAAGTACAGGAGGAGCGTTCAATCCGAACACTGCGACATTCAGGACAGTGGACCAGGCGAGTGCGCTGTATACATTCGAATATTCACTCGTCGGACCGGGTTCTTGTGCGGATGCTTCAACAACCGTTGAAGTCATGATCGAACCACTGCCGCTTGCAGATGCAGGCGCAGCCGAAGAGCTGACATGTGATAACCAGGAAGTCACCCTTTCCGGGACAGGTAGTTCACAGGGCGCTGCGTATATTTATACATGGTCGACGCAAAATGGAGGAGCGATTCAAGATGGAAATTCGCTCACACCACGCGTGAATGCACCGGGCACCTACATCCTGACTGTTCAGAACAGCCTAACAGGATGCGTCCAGACAGACAGTGTTGAAGTGTTCTCCAACCAGGAACTTCCGACTGACCTGGATTATGCAGTGGATGCGCCGCTGTGTGCGGGAGAGGGAAGTGCCTCGCTCGAGATCTTTGAAGTCTTTAACGGAACTCCACCATACACATATTCACTGAATGGGGGGCAACAAACGAGTGATGTCGTATTTGATAACCTGGCTCCAGGCAGTTATGAACTTACGGTCGAGGATGCAAACGGATGCCAGTATACCACGTCCTTTGCTGTTCCGGAACCAAATGCGCTCGAAATCCAGATCGATGGCGAGCTCTTTATTGAAGAAGGGGACACACTGAAATTGTCCTATAACTTCTTCTCTACAAATTCACCTGCACCGGATTCCATTATTTGGAAGACAGAAGATGATCCGGCTTTCTGTATCAATTGTCCGTCGATCGCTTTTGTGCCGGCGACAGATGCCGGAGAAATAATCGTGGAGGCTTATGATGAGAATGGATGCAAGGCAACGGCTTCTGTGATTTTCAGGGTTGCCTTCGAACGCATTGCATATGTGCCAAACGTGTTTACACCGAATGACGATAACCTGAATGACCGGTTTACGATCTACGTAAATGAAGGAGGAGCAACTGTGCTCGATATGCAGATCTATACAAGGTGGGGTGAACAGGTGTTTGGCCAGGAGAATTTTGACCCCAATGTCCCAGAGCTTGGATGGGACGGCCGGGTCGGCTCAGGTTCTGTGGATCCGGGATCAGATCAGGCGGCCGGTGATTTGCTCCTGCCTGGTGTATATGTTTACTATATCCGGCTACTTTACAGTGACGGGATTGAAGAAGTGATCAAGGGGGATATTACATTGTTGCGATAGAACTTGCCCATTTCTATATTCGAATGCCCTCCTGACGCACGTCGGGAGGGCTTCATTTATCCAGATACTGTTCAGATACTTGCTTGTATACCTTACCTTGGTTAATTTTGAATTCACTCCTGTTATCGCTGAAGGAATCTAATACATGCCGATCATCATCAGGGTAATCATCATCATCTGGTGTGCGTTTTTCATACCGACCAATTTCCTGGCCCAGTGCGATTTCCAGGTCAGTCAGCCAATCCCTGATCAGGATACCCTGGAATATGCGTTCCTTGTTTTTGGACTCGTCAATGATTCACTGGCTGACCCCGACCAGGGAGTCTGTTCGGTATCCCTTTCGTTTGATCATGAATACCTTGGTGACCTTCAGATTGAACTGGTGTCCCCGTCCGGACAGGTTGTGCAGCTTGTGGGACCTGCGACAAATGCGATCAATCCGACAAATCTATCCCAATGGGACATCTCATTTATACCCTGTTCCGGGATGGCATCCCCTGATGCCGGGTTTTCCCCGGTCTTTTCAAACGACCAGCCATGGCAGATCCTCTCTGTGTATTCGGGCAGTTATTTTCCGCATGCCGGGTGCCTCGAGGATTTCAATGCCGGCCTCGCCAATGGTACCTGGATATTGAGGATCATTGATACGGAGGTCAATTCCACAGGAACGATCGAATCCTTTTCCATTGAATTTTGCGAGAATGCAGGGTTGGGATGCGCCGCTTGTGAAGCCCATGCGGGGGAGTTCCCGGTGGATGAATTGAGTATCTGTGAGGCAGATCAGCTGGATCCTGACCAGTTTACACCGGTTTTCCCGCAGGGCAGTGCACCTGATCCCGCTTTGTACCAGTACCTGTATCTGCTCCGACAGAACGGGCAGCTCATTGGATATGATACAATCCCGTCCTTCCAGCTGCAGGGTGGACTCCAGTACGAAATATGCGGTTTGTCGGTAGCCCTTTCAGATACAGCGTTTTTGTTTGACCTTGTAGACACGGCGAGCCTGAATACGTTCGTTTCAATCGTAGAGTCCATTGATCCGCGCCTTTGTGCAGACCTAACGAATGAGTGTATCCTGATCCATGTGGAAAGCGAGGCCGGACCAACACCTCTAAACCAAACGATCTGCAGGGGAGATACAATCCTGATCGATGGGACGCCCTACGCTGATCCGGGGACCTATGATGTCAGGATTCCCCGCCCCGGCCGCTGCGATAGCCTGGTGCAGCTCACCGTTGCATGGAACCAGATAGAAGCAGTAATCGAACCACCACAGTTGATCAACTGTGATACAACAAATCTCCGGCTGACGGGCAGGGCCGAAAATGTGATGGGAATGGCTTCCTATTTTTGGTATACCAACGCCGGGACGATTTTGTCTGACCCTAACAATGATACCATTCGTGTAGGAAGACGGGAGCGGTATTTCTTTGTCGTTGATGACGGTACTTGTGCAGATACCTCTTTTGTGGATGTGGTGGGGGATATCACTTACCCTGTCGTCATCGGGACCGGTGCCATCATTGACTGCAACCAGCCTGTTGTGGAGATCAGTGCCATCGCCCTGCCTGAAGATGTTTCTTTCATGTGGAAAAACCCGGGAGGACAGCAGGCCGGCAATGCCAAAACGCTACAAGTGGATGTGCCTGGTAAGTATGTGATTGAAGTTCTGGATCAAAACGGTTGTTCCTCGGTGGATACAGTCTTTGTGGGCATCGATACGATCTCTCCTGATGTCGATATCGCATTTATCCGGAAGAACTGTGCCTCTGGCGTCACTGTATTCAGGGGAAATCCCGGTGCCGCTTCATTGACGTATAGCTGGACTGGCCCAAACTTGTTTACGAGCTCAAACCGGACCATCAATGCGTCAGATGCGGGATATTATGTGCTGGAAATAACGGATGTAAATGGCTGTACCGGGGTGGACAGCATCTTCAATGATGCGGATTACCAGATCCCGATCCTTGATGCACAGGCTTCCGACAGCCTGGGGTGTGGTACGTCAGGTGTATTGCTGAATGGAACTGCGACTCCGGCTGGCGGTGACTATGCGTGGACCGGGCCGCAAGGATTTTCGTCAAGTTCCATGAGTCCCGTCGTATACACCGCAGGTACTTACACCCTCTCATATACAGGACCCAATCAATGCACCGCCAGTGTAACGGCTGATGTCTTTCAGGGAAGTGGTGTGTTTCCATTTGATGTGTTGAGCGATACGATCTCATGCAAGAAAGACAGTGCATTGATCGGAATCACAGGTTCGGATTTGTCCATTCAATGGAATAACGTCCCGGATTCAGTTGCTTTTTCAGCATTCCTGAAGGTATTTGATCCCGGTACATACTCGGCCATTGTGACCGATACCCTGTCAGGGTGTATTCAAATTGCGGAGGTGGAAGTGTCTGCTGATTTAAGGTTGCCCACCTTCTCCCTGGTCAATGATACGCTCACCTGCGCGGATACACTTGGCCGGTATACGATCATTCCGACCGGTTCAACGCAGGTGGCCGGGATCGCATGGGAATTGCCAGACCAGTCAATGGTTTCTGACAGCATTTTATTCTCACCCTTCCCGGGACTGCACAGGGTGATTGTCACGGACCAGAATGGTTGTGAGCGCAATGTCGGCTTCAGGCCGGCATTGGATACGATTCCTCCGGAAATATTTACTTCGACGACCGTTTTCGGGTGTGTCGATTCTGTTCGGATCTTTTCCATTTCGGTTGACTCAATTGAGCAATACCACTGGACCGGCCCCGGTTCATTTATATCTGATCAGGCTCAACCCATGGTGCCGGATTCGGGGCTGTATATCCTGTTTGCCGAATCAGCAAACGGTTGCCGTTCCATGGATTCGGTTTACGTGCGCGGTGACAAGGATCCGCCGGAATTTACGATACAGGGGGGCATACTCACCTGTGACGATCCAATGACTGAGCTTTCCGTAATGACTGCGGATTCCGTTGTTACCTTCGCCTGGTACCAGGGTAGTGATACCCTGTCCAGTGACTCCATCCTTGCGGTAAACAGGCCCGGGACCTTTTTCCTGGAAATAACCGGGGAGAATGCATGTACCGGGATTGATTCCATTTTCATCGACGGGCCGGAATTCCCGTCCATCCGGGTCGAACCGGATACGATCACCTGTGCCGAGCCAGTGGCATCCTTTTATGCAATGAATGTTCTCGGACCGGCCACCTACCAGTGGGTTTCTGCGGCCGGGGCGGTTTTTTCCACTGATTCAACTGCTTCAGTCACTACTGGAGACTCGATCCGGTTAGTCCTGACCGGACAAAACGGATGCATGTCAGATACGGTTTTCATGCCATATCTTGATACAATTCCGCCTGTTGCGGATATCCGCCAACTTGATGAGATCCTTTGCCAGGACAGGATGGCTCAACTCGATGGTACCACTTCGGCAGGCAGGATGTTGCAGTACTTTTGGGTTACGACTACCGGTGAAATCATCGGGAACCCATCGGACTCAGTAGTGATGATCCTGGATACCGGATCATACCGCCTGATTGTGGAAGATTCTGTAAACGGCTGCCGGGACACGGCTGAAATCCAGGTTCGGGAAAGCATGCGTTCCATTCTTGATTTGTTCATTGATGTATCGCCACCTGGTTGCGAGGGGGAAGCAAACGGTTCAATTGCCGTGGATTCCGTCGTTGGCGGGACCGGTCAGTTTACGTATTTTCTCAACACCCTCGGGCAGGTGATGCCTGTATTTACAGGTCTCTCAGCCGGGGAGTACGTAATCAGCGTTGAGGACACAACAGGCTGCATCATCGATACCATTATTTCACTCCCGGAGCCGGTTCCGCTTTCGTTCACCCTGGGAGACCTAAAAACGATTTACATCGGTGAAACTGTTCGACTTGAGATTCTGCCCGATTTTGATTCAGCCAGGATCAGGACGGTGCTTTGGGATCCCGATATTGGAAGCGGGCCTTGCCCTGCCTGCCTGACCTACCAGGCTGCACCACTTGAGAGTACAACTTTCAGGGTGTTGGTTGAGGATTCATTAGGGTGCCAGGTTGAAGAAGAAGTTTTTGTGCAGGTCATTGAGAAAGGGAAGATCTTTGTCCCGAATGTGTTTTCACCGAATGGTGATGGCCAGAACGACAGGGTTCAGATCTATTCCGGCCCGGGGGTTGAGGAATTCATCTTTTTCGGGATCTATGACAGGTGGGGCAACCAGGTGTATGGTGCTGAAAAGTTTGCGCTAGCAGATCTTCCCCTGATCGGCTGGGATGGCACCCTGGAAGGGGACATGTTGACGCCTGCGGTCTTTACATACATTGTGCAATACAGACTTTTAAACGGCAAGATTGAAATAAAAACCGGGGATATCCTGCTTGTCCGATAAAGCAGTACGCCGACAGAAAACCTGCTGTTCATTTCCCATAATTCTCGTATTTTCGCCTACTCAAATCAATGGGTCAAGGGTTATGAAGATTGTTGCGTGGAGACTTTTGGTGAGTCTTTTTTTGCTCACCGGAATTGCTGTCGATATATGGGGTCAGTGTATCGAAATTGAGGGTGACCAGGTGCCGACCGTAAATTGCGGGGATGCACCGGAAACTTGTCTGCAAAATGCCTGCTATGGAACAGTGAATGTCCCGTTTGTCGGCTTCCAGGGTTTTTGTGGTCCAATGACAATTATTAATAATCCCCAGTTTTTTGCGTTCACACCCCTTGACACCTTTGCATCCATAGAAATTCGCGTTACAAGTTGTGATGGTAGTGGTAATAGTGCCTTGCAATCTGCCATTATCCCCGGCTGCGACTGGACGATCGACAGTGTCCTGGTTTGCGATGCAGGAACACCTGTTGGGGGGACCATGGTGATGAGCTATGACCAGTTTGTGCCCAACCAAACATACTATCTGCTCATTGACGGCAGTAACGGTGCTGTATGTCAATATGAGATCACAAGTGTGACCAATGTTTTTGAACCGGATATAAACGAAACACTGGATAATGCATTTCCGGATGAAGTAACTGCCTGCCAGGGGCAGGACAGTTATACTGTAACTGCAAACCCGGCGCTGCAAAATGCAAATTATTACAGCTGGTCAATGCCCTGGGGCGAAGAGGTCTCCGGCTCCAATATCCTGGATGTGGAGGTTCCTGAAGATGCACCTTTGGGCACATTCACAGTTGAGGTTTATGCATACAGCGGTTGTGATACCGTGGATATGCCCTGGCCTACTTTCCAGATGGAGATTGTAGCTGTGGATGATGTGGATAAGGCTCCATTTACTTTTTGCCCGGAAGATCTTCCATATGCATGGGGCAACCAGACCATCAATGCGCCTGGAACTTACACAATTACAGTGGACAATGATGCGGGATGCCCGTATGACTCCATCTGGCAGGTTGATGTATACCCCGATGTGCCCGTTGAGGAGATCGACACGGTGCATTGCGGGATTGACCTGGAATATGAAGGGGTAACGTATTCTGCAGACGGGACATACCCGCTCCAGTATCCCGGGCTTGGACTGAACGGTTGCGATTCGGCAGCGAATCTGAACGTGGTACTTATTGACCTTGAGGGAACCCTTGACTTCAATTGTGTGAATGGAGAATTCGTGATCGCACCTACGAACGTGATCTATCAACCAGCCAATGCGACACTCGACTACGAATGGTTTAACGGTGGTGTGCTGATTCCCAATGAAACACTGGATAACCTCAGTGTGGTCGCAGATGGAAACTATACGGTTCAGATCACGGTATCTGCTAACGGTTCCGGTTGCAGCTTTGAACTGGGCCCGGTGGATATTGTGGTGGAAGAGGAAGTGCCCGCAGCCCCTGAAATTGCACACGGGGATACGCTCATTTGTCCGAATGCGGAAGCCGTGTTTGAGATCATCAACCAGGATCCTTCCGTAATCGAATACATCTGGGCAGCGCCCGGCAATGTGATTGTGAACAATGACGGGTCCGGCACGGCGATCATGGATTTTGTGAATGCAGACCAGGAAAGCCAGGTCTGCATCAGTGCCTTGAATGAATGCGGTGAAGGGGAACAAACCTGTTTCATTGTGGAATTGATCCAGCTGCCAACTGTCGGGATCCAGGTACCGAACAATGTCTGCCAGGGTGAAGAGGTGAATGTCGTATTCGACGGAGAAGCAAGCAACTTTGCTGAGTTTGTCTGGAACTTCGGAGCCGACGCCGATCCGGCCACCGGAACGGGAGAGGGCCCTTTCGATGTTTCCTGGTCTTCCCCAGGCCAGAAGATCATATCCGTACAGGTTGCAGAGGTGGGTTGTGATACCATTGCCACTGATATTGTCATAGATGTGGAAGGCGTGGCACAACCTGTCGTAAACTGCATTTCGACCATCGGGTCGATCACTTTTTCATGGGATCCTGTACCGGGGGCTGACGAGTACATCGTCCAGATTGAAGGCCAATCGCCTATCATGACAACGGATACCTTTAATACGACGACAGGCCTGAACCCCGGCGATTCACTGACTATTTCCGTAATCTCCGTATCTCCTGGCATGTGCGAAAGCACCGCAGCCGTATTCGGATGCAGCGCCCAGAACTGCCCGCCACCGACGATTGAATTGAGTGGAGTCGATACCATTTGCCTGAACAACTATGCAGGGCCTTATTCCCTGTATGCCATTGTAAACGGGGATACCACAAGCGGTACATGGACAGGCCCCGGAATTATCGATGGGGTAAACGGGATTTTTGATCCTTTGGACCCGACAGCAGGGCCAGGGCAGCACCCACTGACTTTCCAGTACACGGATATGAATAACTGTACCAGCCAGCGGGTCTTGCCCGTTGTGGTGTTGGACAGTATCCAGCCTCTTTTCACCATGGAGGACGTGATCTGTGTGACGGATATCTCAAATGTGAGCTATACAGGCAATGCAAGCCCTGCAGCCAGTTATACCTGGCAATTTGACAATGCAACGATTCAGAGCGGGGCTGATGGAGGACCCTATACGTTATCCTGGGATACGCCTGGCATGAAGCAGGTCAGTCTGACCGTGCAAGAAAACGGATGTACCTCGGAATTGTACAGCAGGATGATCGAAGTGAAACCCGAGTTGCAAAGCCCGACGTATGCCTGTACGCCGAACACGACTTCGGTGCAGTTCGACTGGACGCCGGATCCGAATGCGGACAGCGTAAATGTATTTCTTATCCAGGGTCCGGCAGGGATGCAAACCGGAAACCAGATCCTGTTTGAAAACCTCAACCCGGGAGATACTATTATCATTGAATTCGTGACATATGGTGATGGTACGTGTCCTGATTTGCGTGATACGGCAACGTGCATCTCACAGGATTGCCCGCCTGCCACGATTGTGCTCAGCGGGGCAGATACCGTTTGCCTGGATCAGAACATGGGTGCCATCCCGCTCTTTGCGGTGGTCAACGGTGATTCGGTTTCAGGTACCTGGAGCGGACCGGGGATCGTGGATCCCGTGAACGGACTGTTCAATCCCGCTGACGCTTCCGCAGGTCCAGGCCAGCATATGATAGATTTCGTATATGCAGATTCAAATGGTTGTTTTTATCCGGAAAATATGGAGATCATCGTCTATGACATCATTGATCCCGGTTTTACGCTGGACAGCGTGATCTGCATATCCGGAGACGCACAACTGCAATATACGGGAGGTGCTTCAGCAGCCGCTGAATACACCTGGACCTTTGACAATGCAAATATCCTTTCAGGCAGCGGCCAGGGGCCTTACACGCTATCCTGGGATACGCCCGGCACAAAGCAGGTGACCCTGACCGTCCGGGAAAACGGCTGCCTGTCGGATCTTTTTTCCGCTACCATTGAAGTCAAACCACTGTTACAGAGCCCACTGGTCAGTTGCATGCCAACGACATCATCGGTCCAGTTTGACTGGCAGCCAGACCCGAACGCAGACAGTCTCGGTGTGCATGTGATCCAGGGATCCGGCGGGACCTTCAATGGAAACCAGATCCTGTTTGACAACCTCAATCCGGGGGATTCGATCCTGATTGAGTTTGTGACATTCGGGGATGGTACATGCCCGGATTTGCGCGACACTGCTTTGTGCATCGCCCAGGATTGTCCTCAGGTCAGTGTGCAGATTGACTCAGTGCCTCCATTTTGCCTGGAGAACAGCCTGTTGCCTTTCAATCTGTCTGTTGATATCCAGAATGGAAACGGGAGCGGAACATGGTCAGGGACAGGCATTACTGACGGAACAGCTGGATCTTTCGATCCGCAGGTAGCCGGAGTAGGCGTGCACCCTGTGACGTATACTTACCTGGACCAGGGATGCACGTTCAATGATCAAATCAGCATTACGATTTTTGAAGTGCCCACGGCGGATATATCGGATATGGGCCTGGTCCTGGATTGTGCGAACGGAAACCAGCTCATGCTTGATGGGAGTTCATCCTCTCCTGCAGCCGGTTTGAGCTACGCCTGGAGTACGGCAGACGGAAATATTATTTCTGATCCTGCACAGCCTCTGATCACGGTAGCGGCCCCGGGGACGTATCAGCTCAGTGTGGCTACACCTGATGGATGCACAGATTCCACGACAGTTGTCGTAACGCAGGATGCAGATGTACCCGTCGCTGATGCAGGTCCCGACCAGGTGATTACATGCGCCCGGGATACGGTTATACTCGGAGGCAGTTCTTCAACTGGAAGCGGGATCGTTTATCTTTGGTCGACTGCTGACGGATCCATTTTGTCTGATCCAACCCTGGAAGACATTGTGGTGAATGCACCAGGCACCTATGAGCTGGTCGTATCGGATACAACAAACAGTTGTACAGCCACTGATCTCGTCCTGGTAACCGAGGATTTGGCAATTCCTCAGGTAAATGCCAGCGTGATGGATATCCTCGATTGTGACACGGAATCGGTCACCATTTTTGGTGAGGCTGATGCAAACGGAGCCCCTCTTCGGATCACGTGGACGACGGCAGACGGCAATATTGTTTCAGGAGGAATGAGCGAGCAGGCCATTGTCAATCGCCCGGGCACTTACACCATGATCGTGGAGAACCTTGAGAACGGTTGTGTGGATAGCATCAGCGTCATGGTGATGGCCGATGACAATATTATCCAGTCACTTGACTTTGAAGTAGCGCAGATCAGTTGCTTTGGAGAAACGGATGGCAGCATCGTGATCACATCCATCACAGGTGGGCAACCTCCGTTTGCCTATGCATGGAATACAGGCAGTGCGGACAGTTTGCTGCAGGATCTTTCGGATGGTGCCTATACATTGACAATTACCGATGCAAACGGGTGTACCACGCAACAAACATTTACGATTACCGAACCTCCGCCACTCGTGGTCAGTGCAGTATTGCAGCCGGACCCGAATGCCACATTTTTCGAGGGTGATACCGCTGAGGTTATCCTGTCTGATCTGCCGGATCTGTTGGCCATTGACTCCATTATCTGGTCAGGTGGATCCATTAATGGATTTTGCCGGAATGAACCCAGTTGCCGGTTTACTGTGATGAGCAGTACGACCGTCTCGGTGGTTGTTGTAGATACCAATGGATGCGTTGCAACTGACCAGGTGGATATCCGCGTCATAATACCCAGAAGGGTGTTTGTGCCGAATGTGTTTACACCGAACGAGGATTCGCAGAATGACTTTTTTACCGTCTTTGCAACGGAAAATGTGGTCCAGCTTTCCAGTTTTCGCATTTATAACCGCTGGGGAGAAGTCGTGTTTGAAAGGGATGCCATTGCGCCAAATATTCCTGAGCTTGGCTGGGATGGCATGGTCAATGGCGAAAATGCCCTGCCTGGGGTATATATCTATTCTGTCGTGATCGAATACGATGATGGGGTAGAAGAGGTGGTAAAGGGAGATCTGACACTGCTGAGATAACGTGCTCCGTTCATAAATCGGGTGCAAATAAAAAAGAGGATGACCACGCAGGTCATCCTCTTTTTATACCGATTGTTGAAAAGCTTAATCTTCCAACTCAAAAATTTCAGCGTCTGGAGCGACTCGCTTCACTGCGCGGATGCCAGCCTCCATGGAAGATTTGGAAGCATACATCTGGCTGCTGCCGACAATCTTCTTGTTTGTGGAAAGCAGGCTGAAATGGAATTTGCCATCTGACCCTTCTTTCCTTTCGTACAACTCGTCTTTCGCGCAGTTGGTCTTCACAGACTTGATTCCGTTTTTCACGCCTGCCTTATTGGCGTAACCCTGGCTGGCAAGGATTTTTTGGCCGTTTTTGGCCTTGAGGTGGAAGTAGAACTTTTTGTTCTTCGGACTTTTCCAAATTTCGAATTTCATAGGGAGAAAATTTTTCGTTGAAGAATAACCCAAAGATAATATACATATGAATACAAATCATAATGGTATTCATTTTTTGTACATAAAAAAAGCCATTCATTTCTCAAAAATGAATGGCTTTTTTCATTTGACTATTAACTTTCTATTCTTCCTCCTGTGCGCTTGTGTCCGATTTCATGTGTGCCGGGGTCTCTTTGACCTCAACAAAATCATTTGCAGCAACGTGGACGAAAGTCCTGTTGTGCTTCCTTTTCTGGAATGAGATCGTTCCGTCAGTCAATGCGAAAAGGGTAAAATCTTTTCCCATGCCGACGTTATTTCCAGGATGGAACTTTGTTCCCCGCTGACGCACGATGATATTCCCTGCGCGGGCGACCTGCCCGCCGAACATTTTCACGCCGAGCCTTTTGCTTTTGCTGTCCCTTCCGTTATCTGAACTCCCTACACCTTTCTTATGTGCCATGATTTTACGGTTTTCAGTTTAAATTGAAATGCTTTCGATTTTGATTTTTGTGAATTGCTGACGATGACCGTTTTTCACCTTGTACCCTTTTCTTCTTTTTTTCTTGAAAACGATCACTTTATCGCCTTGCACATGATCGACTACCGAGGCGGTCACGCCGGCAGCTTCCAAAACAGGGGTGCCTATACTTACATCACCGTCACGATCCACAAGCAATACCTGGTCAAACGAGACCTGGTCGCCTTTTTCAGCCTGCAGCCTGTGGACAAAGACCTCCTGTCCTTCCTGGACTTTCATCTGCTGGCCTGCAATATCTACAATCGCGTACATGAGTTTCTGATTTACTTTTCACAAATGGAACGCAAAGATATGTTTTTTCGGAAAATCCCGGTCTATTTTGGTTAAAATTTATATAAGGTCCCTGAGCCTGAATGTCTTGCGGATGAGTTCCTTGTTCCTGATCAGATGCATCCTGATGCGCTTGCCTTCTCGTTTCTGCAGTTTCCTGATGATCCCGTTGAGTGTGTAGAACCGCGCCGGGAGCCCCTGTATCCTTTTGATGATGTCACCATGCCTGATGTCCGCCTCCGCTGCCGGGGAACCTTCGATCACGTCCTGGACGACATACACGTTCAGATTCTGCCCTGTCGCAAAGATGACCAGCCCGCTTCGGTCCATTTTGAATTTCTTCCGGACGTTCCGGCCCGGTTTGAGATAGAGTTTTTCCTCTACATAGTCAAGCCACACGTCAAACCTGCTGAGGATCTGGTTTCCAATGATCCCGTTACGAAATCTTGAATCATCAAAAATCACTTCATCCGGGAGGTCCTGGAAATTCGTTACCACCTGGTTGAATTCGATCCCGGCAAGCTGCACAGACCGGATCCTGCCGAGATAACCCTTGATCAGTCCGCCAAGGCCAACACCCAGCTTTCCGGCGATATATTTGTCGGGAAGCCCGAGATTCTGATTCGAGTTATTGTGCAGTAATAACGGGATCCCGGCCCCTGTGTCCAGGAGCAACTCCAACTCCAACTGTGTGCCATCCTGAAGTTTCACATTGGCGAAAGTGTAGGGTTTACTATTCTTCAGATGGATCGGTACCGGTTCAATGCCCTTTGTGGGTGCCTCAAAGCTTTCTTTTGGATACAGGGTTATTTTCTGACGGCGGTAATTGATGTGCATCACGGTATTCCGGAAGAATTCGCCTCCGATGATGCCGTCTATCTGTGACCCTGTGATCTCGTCAAGCTTGAACAGGTCCTTCTCAAGAACCAGGATATCCTTGTCTATGATCGGCATTCCTTCTACCTGCAGGGTGACCTGCCTTGCCACCAGCGCGAAAAGTTCCTCCGAGAGATCTGCCCCCACAATGGGGATCCGCCTTTCATATGGCACCCCCATGATATCAGCATATTGCCTTTTGAAGAGGATGGTATGTTCCGCACCGGTATCAAAAATGAATTTCATTGGAATGAGGGCAAACATCCTGACCTCGATGATGATGAAGTTGTGGACAGAGGTGAAAGGGATCTCGATCTTCCTGGTTTCCGGGATGTTGGTAAATGTAAATGGTTGGGCTCCCGCCTTTGAAAAGAGGAAAAGAAAGCAAATGACCATGCTGCAGAAATATACCCGGGACAGATCGCGGGCGATTGAAGGCCAGGCTTTCCATGGTCCTGCGATATGTCTGTTATTTATTTTTGCTTCAGGCATACTTGTTTATTCCCTGCAAACATATATAACAAATGAATTGAGTTCTGGATTTGTCACTTTTTATTGGGGATCGCATTCCGTGCCTTGACCGGGGAAATTTCTGGTTTTTTCTGCCGAGCAAGCGATGGATGAAAATGCACCGCGATGATGAAGGATCAAACCCACGGATTATTTCTGTAGCAATACGATTTCGACTCTCCTGTTCTGGTTGCGTCCTTCCTCGGTTGCATTTGGAACAAGCGGCTCTGCCTGGCCCATCCCAAAAATGTCAACCCTGGAGGCCCTGATGCCGTTTTCGATCAACTGGTTTTGGATGGCATCTGCCCTGCGGTTTGAGAGATCCAGGTTTCCGGATGGGTTGTTGTTATTTTCTGTATGCGCGACGATCCTGATCTGCACAGCAGGGTATGCTGCCAGAAGTCGGGCGAGGTTGACTAGCTGGAGATCCGACCCGGGAACCAACTCTGCAGTCCCTTCCCTGAAATCAACATCATCAAGGATGAATGACCGAACCGTGTCGATTGCTTGTCCGGAGATCATGTCATAAAACTTCTTCGTAAAACTATTGCTGGTCGTCGCGATCGTGGAACTGTCCGGCAATTGGATGACCACAGGGAAGCTGTCGGCTGCATCTTCCATTTGATACTGCTGCTCATCTGCTTGATCCGCGTTGGACACGCGCTCAGTGATCGTATCCACTGATTCGGTTGAATTTGGTTCTTCTTCCGGAACAACTTCTCCCTGCTTGCTTAAAAACCAGAGCAGTGCAAGGGATGCAAGCGCGAGGATGATCCATGGCAAGATCTTCCCAAACTGGTTGGAATCATCATCACCAGGCGGGACTTCGATCTCAAGGTTTTCTACTTCAGTCCGACCAATCCCTTTTTGTCCCTCCTCCGCAGGCTTTCGAGTGGAAAGGTCCCGGCTTTCATACTTGCCCGGTGCTGTCCCAGCAGTTGCCAAATCAATCAGCGGGAAAGCACGGATGTTGTGCGGAAGGTGATTCAATACTTCCTTTTCCTGGGCACTCAGCAGGTTGTACAACCCGAGTTCATCAATGGATTTTTCCCTGGCATAACGGTCAAATTCTCGCACGAAAAGTGTACTTGCCGGCAAGAGGAGATCTTCCACATCCTGCTTCCTCATTCCTGCATGCCTTGAAAAGAGTTCAACAATTTCTGGCGTATCCTGATCAAAAAGGAATTGAAGGAATGCCTTTCCAGCAGGTTCGGGAAGCTGTACGTGCTGCTCTCCCGTTTCCGTTCCTGGTCTGGAGCTTTCAAGAAATTCAAGAAATTCGCTGCAGCCTTCCTGTGTGCTGGCTTTCCTGACCGCTCCGGTGAGCAGCACAGGGATCAGATGTTCGAGTAAAGTCCGGACTTTTTCCCGGGTAATCCCGTCGGGAAGATGCGCTTGATACAATTGCTCTTCGATGCGCTCCCGAAACAAGTTCAGCAGGTTTACGGACATAGTTCTTCATTTAGTGGGCCAGTAAACAAAAAGGTAACAGGAGGCGCGTCAAATGCAATTACTCACGTTTCATAAGGGTGTTTCCCTGGTATTCTTTTTGTCTCGTTCTCTAGTAAATGTAAATAAAATTTATCGGTTTTGCCTGCTCCAGTGCACGGAGGCCAGGAAAGAGGAAACGAGCATCCAGACGTCCCAGCATGCCGCGACGAGTAGCATTCCGCCAAGGTGACTGAAGCATATGCGAGGAACAGGCCTGGGCCTGCATTCCGGAGTCCCGTTTCGAGGCAGATGGCTTTCCTGTCTGTGACGGGCAGTCGGAATGCAGATGCGAAATTGCGGTTGTGACCAGTGGAAGGATGGCCAATTGGCATGCAAGGACGATAAAAAGTGGCATTGGAAACTTGCGTACAGGCCTGAAATCAGATATCTTAACCTGACTCATGCACAAGTTTTTAGAAATAGCTTCAATGAACAATCTGTAACCTATTCATAAACAGGTACCTTTTCAAGGGTGAACCCTTATTGAAATTGATCCTGATGGCATCAAATTGTTCCATTGCTTTTCTTATTTTTCTCCACTGCACCTGTTCAACTGAGATACAAGAGAATATATGAACTTTGTTCACGATGGATCAAAGTAAGACCGGATTTGCTGACCTGATTGCCGAACTGGATTCCATCAGGTTTCTTTCAGGGGAAGGACCTGCTGCACTTCTGCGCCTGTACCAGGAGTATGGACATGTATTCATTGCTGCTACAGCGGATACACAGATGCATTTTGCCACCTTGTTCTCACGCATGTCCTTCGCGCTCACCAGGAAACCTTATCCGGGTACATTGAAGTACCACCTCCACCATTTCAGGGTGGAAGTCGAAAACCAGGGTGAGCACCTCGCCGCACTGGATGTTCCGGATCAGGAACTCCTTTTTCAGGAGGGGAAATGGGCGTTATGGCAATTCCTTGAAAAATGGTCGGGCGAAACAGCTCCAAAACCTTTGGATAGCACATTTAAGCCGGGTGTACTGAAAGGCCGCAAGAAGGATTCAGAAAGCGGTTTTGTCCGCCAGATGAAGGTCCTTGTGATCGGTGAAGGGGAAGAGCGAAGTACACTTCGGGGTATCGAAGAGACGGCCCCAGAAAGAGAAGTGATGATCAGTTTCGGGCAAATTGGCAAAAATGACCTGTATGCACATGATGTGCAGGGAGCCATGCAATACCCGGGAGTACCCTTCACGGTGCAGTTGGTAGATGTTGAAATTGAGTCTGACGGGTTGCTTGTCCCGAAGATCATCGTGATCGAGCCCGATCTCCTTGTTGATGTGAGTACTGTGGCTGAATGCACCACCGATCTGAATCAGCCCCGGATCATCCATATCCTGAAAAAATTCATTCCTGTCGAGAAGAATCCGGCAATCCTGATGGGGGGAATTGCAAATTCATTTCTGGATACACTTGTCCGGAATCCAGAAGGCAGGTTCATCGATGTGTTTCGCGATGCTTTTCAGTTCAATAAGCTGGCATTTACCTGTCTTCCCGATGAGGAGATCGTCAGGTTGATGAACAAGGCAAAGGACCACTTCAGGCATTTGCAGCATGTGATTCGAAGTGACTTTCATAAACTGGGTATCAACAGGCTGAATTGCATCATCGAGCCATCCTTTTATGCGCCAGCGTACGGTATCCAGGGCCGGCTGGACCTCTATCATGAACCAGAGGGGCAAGCAGGCAAGGCGGATATCATCGAATTGAAAAGCGGCCGGCTGTTCAGGCCGAACAACTATGGGCTGAACGCGAACCACTACACACAGACATTGCTGTATGACCTCCTCATCAGGGCTGTGAAGGAATTCAGGCAAAAGAATAATTGTTACATCCTCTATTCAGGGGAAAAGGACAAGACACTCAAGTTTGCCCCTCCTGTGGAGTCCCTGCAGAAAGAGGCGATCCATACCCGAAACCAAATCGTCATCACAGAATCCTTTTTGCAACATGCTGCCCCCGGCCAGATCCACCGTTTTCTTGAAACCGTGAGCCCGGAGAAGTTTCCTTATGCGAAAGGTTACCATCTGACCAACCTGCAGCTTTTTCAAAAGGTCTATGCCGGATTGTCTCCTGGCGAACAACTATACCTGAACCTCTTTACGGGCTTCATCGCACGTGAATATGCCCTGTCCAAAAAGGGAGAACAGGGAATCGAATCTGTAAACGGGCTTGCTTCCCTCTGGCTGGACAGTGACCAGGAGAAATTTCAGAAGTTCTCGATTTTCAAGCACCTGAAACTGAATGAACTGGTTGAGGACGGCAATGATATCTTCGTCTCGTTCGACCTTCCCGACGAAATGGAGATCCTGACGAACTTCAGGGTAGGGGACATTGCTGTTTTGTATCCCGAAACCGGAAGGAAACGGGATATTCTCCGACACCAGATCTACAAATGTACCCTGATCGACATCCAGCATGCGTTTATTGTTGTTCAGCTCAGGAACTACCAGGTCAGCCGCACGATATTTGAACAGCATACGCACTGGAACCTCGAGCATGACCAGCTTGACAGCAGTTTCTCAAACCAGTACCAGTCCCTGTATACTTTTGCCTCGCAGGATGCGGTCGCAAGGTCCCTCTTTCTGGGCAGTATTCCGCCGCGTAAAGCCGACCAGAACAGATCTGTCCCGGCATATCCTGAAATGCTGCCCGACCAGCAATCGGTCCTCAGGAAGATGATCGATGCGCGCGATTACTTTTTATTGTGGGGCCCTCCGGGAACCGGAAAGACGAGTGTCATGATCAGGTATGCCGTTGCGTATTACCTTGCGCATACAGAGGCACAATTGTTACTTGTCGCCTATACAAACAGGGCCGTGGACGAGATCTGCGCTGCCATCGATCAAATCGGCAATCATGTAAGGGATCTGTATGTCCGTTTTGGGAGCAGGGTGAGTACCAACGCAAGGTACAAGGACCAGCTTTTTTCGCAAAAGACATCGACATTTACGACCCGGAAGGAGATCGCCTCCTTTATTGAAAGCCAGCGGATCGTCGTCGGGACGATCTCATCCCTGATGGGCAATGAGGAACTGATGAAGTTGAAAACGTTTGATGTGGCCATCGTAGACGAGGCTTCCCAGATCCTCGAGCCCATGCTTGCGGGCCTGCTTACCCGGATCAAAAAGAAAATCCTGATCGGTGACCACAAACAGCTGCCCGCGGTCGTCCTGCAGTCCCCGCAGGATACCCTGGTCACGGACCCGCGCATGGAGAGAATCTGCCTGACTGACATGCGAGACTCCTATTTTGAGCGCTTGTACCGGTTGTGCATACAAAAGCACTGGGATTGGGCCTTCGACCGGCTGAGTCACCAGGGGCGGATGCATGAAGAGATCATGGATGTTGCCAATGCCAGTTTTTACCAGGGCAGCCTGCAATTGCTTGTTCCAAAGCAAAGGCCTACCGGTGCGCATTACCAGGTCGAACCATTGTCTTACCCGATACTGCCTGACGCAGATGACTGGTTGCTCAGGGTTTGTCAGCAACGGGTCGCATTTGCTGCAGCTCGTGTCACAGATCATGACCTCCTCCACAAAACGAATGATGATGAAGCGCGCATTTGCGTGGCCCTGATCCGGATGTTTCGCACAATATATGCATTGAATCAAATGCCCTGGCATCAGCAGACATTGGGTATCATCACACCCTTCAGGGCACAAATTGCCCTGATCCGAAAGATGTGCCATACAGAAGGCGTGGATCCGTCACTCGTCACGATCGATACGGTGGAGAGATACCAGGGATCTGCCCGGGATGTGATCATCCTGTCCACTGCCGTGACATCCCCCTCTCAGCTTGCGCATATCGTTGCTGAAAACCAGGAAGGAATAGACCGGAAACTCAATGTTTCCCTGACAAGGGCAAGGAAGCAGTTTATCATGACCGGGGATCCCGATACCTTGAAAAGGAATACAACCTATGCCCGGTTTATCGAAACATATCAGGTGTAGCGGTGGCATCTCTTTACCTGTTCAGGTGTGAATAGTCCTTCAAGAGCGTGTTAAGAAACTCCCGGGGGGAAGGTTGGGGAGGAATTTCCAGGTAGCCCTCCAGTTTCCGGGCAAGTGTTTGTGTGAGTTCTTTGCTGCGTGGTGAAGAATGGTTGTGCAGGACTTCCTTGATCAGTTCGACTTCGCCGGGTGCGAGCCTTTTTGCCTGGATGAAAGTGGGTGTATAGTCCTCTTCCACTTCTTCGAATATAGTCGACCTGATGTTGTGCCTGGTTACCTTTTTGACCACGGTTGTCCCGGCAACCATGTCTCCCACGCGCTGGTGATTTTTGCCGGAGGCAATGGCGATGATCGCAACCAACCCATAGAGCAACTGGACATCGATGAGCCGGAACAGCCACCTGAGCACATACGCTCTGATGGATACCGGTGTCCCATCAAGGGTGGCAACCTGGAGCCGCATGGCTTTTTTGCCCGGTGTCTGGCCGTTGTTGAACATTTCAAAAAAGAGGTGGTACAACACAAATGGCAGGGCAAGGAGGATCAGGATGAGCGGGAAGGGGCCTGTGGTTTGCAATGAAGGCGTGACAAGCAGGTACGCAAGAAGAATATAGGCAATACGGATCGATTCATCGATGAGCGTGGCAACGATCCGGTCACCAAGGGAAGCATACTCAACCTGCAGGGTGACATTCTGGGATGTCTGGATAGTAAACTGGTCTGGCATTGCACAGTGGTGGAAATATCCGCAAAAATCGAAAATACCAAAATCTTCTTATTTTGAATTCCGATGACAGAAGCGAGGTTTATCCGATCGAATAAGGAACGTTGGGAGGCATTCGACCATTATTTGCATCACAACCGGCAATTGTCCCCGGACGAATTGTCCGATTTGTATATCCAGATCACAGATGACCTTGCCTATGCCCGGACGAATTATCCTGCGAGCAACCTTGTGCCCTATCTGAACCAGCTTGCGGTAAAGGCACACCGCAGGATATACCGGAGCAAAAAGGAATCTGGAAGCAGGATCTTCAGGATCTTCAGGCAGGAAATTCCGGCTGCGGCCTGGAGGCACAGGAAACAATTCCGGTATGCGGCGATCATATTTTCTGTTTCCATTTTTTTAGGGTTTTTGAGTGCATGGCTGAATCCACAGTATCCGAATCAGATCCTGGGGGATGCCTATATCCAGATGACCCAGCAGAATATCGACAAGGGCGACCCCATGGGGGTGTACAGGAAGACGGATGCCTCCATGATGTTCATTGGCATTTTTGCCAATAATATCCGAGTCAGCTTTTATGCATTTATTGCAGGGATACTGGGATCCATACCGGCAGGACTGATCCTGTTGTTCAATGGCGTCATGGTAGGTGCTTTCCTGTCTTTTTTTATCAACAAAGGATTACTGGTTGTCGCCCTGTCCACGATATTCCTCCATGGTGCCGTGGAGCTGACAGCGATCGTCATCGCGGGTGGGTGTGGTTTGCTGATTGGGAACAGCATCCTCTTTCCGGGCACATATTCAAGGATGCTCTCGCTCCGGATGGCCGGTAAAGATGCCTTGCTCATCATGCTTGGCCTGTCTCCTTTCGTGCTGCTGGCCGCATTTATTGAAGGGTATCTGACAAGGCATTACCTGGAGCTTGGACTTGCTGGCAGATTACTGGTCATTTTGCCATCTTTTTTTCTGGTGACCTGGTATTTTTTCATCTATCCGAAAAAAGCAATCTCGCATGGAACAACAGAGGTTTGAATTTGAGAAAGTCAGGGAGTTCGGGGATATCATTGGGGATACATTCAGATTCATGATCCAGAACATCAAGCCATTTGTATCCGGCTTCATTGTATTTGTCCTGCCGCTGTTTCTCCTGGGCACGTGGGCGATGATCCCGTTGATCGGCCCGCTCAGGGACCTGTTTATCGATTCATCACCCTTCAGCCTCGCGATGATGTCCATCAGCAGTTTCCTCTTTATGATCGGGGTGCTCCTGGGTTCACTGATGCTCTATGCCCTGGTCTTTGCCATTGTGGATGCGTACCAGGATTATCCTGAAGAGGATCTGACCATTTCAATCCTCTGGAAATATATACCCAATGCGATTGGCAAATTTCTGCTGGTCGGCCTCATTTTCTTTGTTGGCCTGGTCCTGCTCGTTTCCGTTTTTTCGGTTTTACCTGCGGTATTCAGCCCGCTGATCGCCGCTTTCGGGATCATAGCCTGCTTACCCATTTCCATTTACTTGTTTGTCCGGTTCATTTTCACGCCTTACATCTATGTGCGTGAAGGGCTCCCGTTGCTCGATTGTTTCCGGCAGAGTGCCTTTCTTGTGCAGGGTGACTGGTGGTGGACACTCCTGACCATGATCGTCCTGTCCATTATTTCATCCCTCATTTCGTACATCTTTGTCCTCCCGGCCACCCTTTATGCCGGTGCTTCTTCATTTTTGTCCGCCGAAGCCGGTGATATCCTGGCAAGCCCGTCCCCGACGGCGATGATCCTTTACGGCCTGAGCATGATCGGTTCCCTGTTTGTCAATGCATATTCCATTCTCGGATTGGTGATCTACTATTATTCCCAGAGAGAAAAGAAGGAGGGAACCAGCATCCTGGAGCGGATCAACAGGATCGGGGAAGGCAGGTCAAATGACTTTGAAAATGAGGGCGAATACTAAATGAAGCGTTGTTTCCGATACCTGGTCTTTTTTTTTCCGTGCCTGCTGGGAGGGAACATGCTCTATCTGCAAGGCCAGGATACCATCGAGAATCCTGAATGGTCCGTGTCCGAAGCAAGGGCCTTTGATACCATTGCACTTGATGCCTACAGGTCGGATCCGGTTTTCCAGTACGGTGCCGTGCGGCAATTCAATGAAAGCCTCTGGTCGAGGATCAAGCGATGGTTCTGGAATAAAATGGACCAATTGTTCGGAACAGAAGGGAACATTACAGGCATGATCATCTTTTTCAGTTTTCTTGCCATCGGCGTAATCGCTTTACTGTATTATCTCACACGGATCCAGAAATCCTCTCCATTCCGCAAGGGTGACAGGAAAACCGGTCAGGAGGCTGAACTCTTTGATGAAAATCTGAAACCGGCGGACCTTAAGGCGAAAATCCTTCAGGCTAAGGCAAAATCAGACTACCGCAGTGCTGTCAGATACCTCACCATACGGATGTTCAAAGAACTCGAACAGGCAGGAGCACTGGAGATGGATCCGTCAACCTCAATAGACCAGTACAGGAAGAAAATGGGACAAAACCGGATCAGCAGCCAGTTCAATGCCCTGACCAGGTATTTTGAATTTGTTTGGTATGGGGAATATGCGCTCAGCAGTGCGGATTTTGCCCGGATAGAAATGCGCTTTGAGGAGTTTGCTGACACCCTGAAAGAACCAAATTGAGCATTCATTGAAAACCAGGTATTACATATTGCTGGGCGTTTATCTTATGATCATGTATTTCATCCTGGCGGGGATGCCCCGGGAGGTGAACTGGCAGGTGAGTTTTTCCCGGCTCCACACCATTCCGTATGGCTGTTTTGTGCTGTTTGAAGAGCTGGATGTCCTGTTTCCCGAAGCGGAAATCAGTGTGTCGGATCAGCAGATCCAACTTTCCCAGGAACCCGGATCTTCTCCCAACACTTCAAGTATCTTCCTGAACAACACGATCGAATTGCCCGTGCTGGACAGGAATGCGCTCTTGACCCGTGTTGAGGCCGGTCAGAAGGTATTGATATCGGCCATGGAAATGGATGGTTCTTTGCTTGATACCCTGGGGCTTGAGACGGAAAGCGTTTGGCCGGACGTTTCTGAAAAGGTAACCACCAATGCGGGCAGGAAACTCTTCGAGCACCAATTGTCCTTAATTCCCGAGGTCGGAAAATCATGGACCGTGCAAAGTGATTACCAGTTTACGTATTTCAAGAAAACGGGGAGCAGCGGGACAACGGTACTTGGAACCGTGGATGATTATCCGAATTTTGTCAGGGTGCCCTTTGGAGCTGGCTATTTTTTCCTGCACACATCCCCGTTTATCTTCACAAACTTCAATTTGCTCAGGTCCGATAACCATGCGTATGTTGCTTCCTGCATGAGTTACATGGGCGGTGATGCCATCATCTGGGATGAGTACCACAAAGCCGGAAGGCCGGCATATGCATCGAGTCCGTTCGCGACTTTGCTCCGTGACAAAAGCTTCAGGGTGGCGATATACCTCTCCCTCATCGGGATCCTGCTATTTATCATTTTTCACGCCAGGCGGAAGCAGCGCATTATTCCATTGATAGATCAATTTTCAAACACGTCAATGGAGTTTGTGCACACGCTCGGGGACCTGTATTTTGACCAGGGGGATCACGATGATCTGGCAAGGAAGAAGATCACCTACCTCAGGGATTATCTCCATGACCACCTGAAGATGCGGAATATTTCGTTTTCCGGGGAGGAGATCGGGTATGTGACACAAAGGAGCGGCCACAGCGAGCAGTTTATTGCATCCCTGTTTCAGCTGATCCGGCGCATTGAATCGGATGGAAAGGTGACTGAGGAAATCCTCTTCCAGCTGACAGAAAGATTACAAAATTTTTATCATGGAAATGAACGAAAATCAAACAAACGAGCCGTTCAGGGAACGGAATGACTTTACCGAAATCAGGGAAAAACTGGATCTCATCAAGAGGGAAGTCGGCAAGGTCATTGTCGGTCAGGAGGAAATGGTCGAATTGCTCCTGGCTGCGGTGCTGGCCAAGGGGCACGTGCTCATCGAGGGAGTGCCGGGACTGGCAAAGACCCTGACTGCCAAATTGCTGGCGCGTACGATCAAGGTTCCGTTCACCCGGATCCAGTTTACGCCCGACCTCATGCCGTCAGATATCCTGGGTACTTCAGTTTTTAACTTTAAAACCAGCGATTTCGAATTCAGGAAGGGGCCAATGTTCTCGAATATCATCCTGATCGATGAAATAAACAGGAGCCCCGCGAAGACCCAGAGCGCCTTGTTTGAAGTCATGGAGGAGCGCCAGATCAGTATCGAAGGCAGGCAATTCCCCATGGCTGAGCCTTTTATGATCGTCGGCACACAAAACCCGATCGACCTTGAAGGGACCTATGCGTTGCCAGAGGCCCAGATGGACCGCTTCCTTTTTCGCATCCGCGTAGAATATCCTTCTGAATCTGAAGAAACACAAATGCTTTTAAATGCGCACGAAGCACAGGCTGATAGGCAGGAAGCACGGGTCTCACCGGTCGTGACAGGAGAGGATATCGTCCGTTTTCAACATGCATTGCACATGGTCCATGTAGAACCACACCTGTTTTCATTCATTGTCCAGTTGGTACGCAGGTCCAGGGCACACCCGGATATCCTGCTGGGGGCTTCTCCCCGTGCTTCGCTTTCACTGTTGGCAGGGGCTAAAGCGATTGGTTTGCTTCGGGGAAGGGACTTTATCACCCCCGATGATATCATCACTGTGGCCCCGCCCGTGATTGGCCATCGCATGACACTGTCTGTGGAAAAGGAAATGGAAGGCGCATTGCCTGAAACGGTGGTCCGGGAAATCCTGCATCAAATTGAAATCCCCAAATAGCTCATGCGAGACCTGTACCTGTCGCGGCGATTTTACCTGGTAATTGTCATCCTTTGTATCCTGTTTGCGCTGGGGATGGCTGCTGAACCGTTTTATTACACCGGGATGCTTTCAACTGCTTTTTTCCTGGTGTTCCTGCTCATCGATTCCATGGTCATGTTCAGGCCATCGCAGCCGATACACGCACAGCGGATTGTTTCGGACCGGCTGAGCAACGGGGACCAAAACCCGGTCGAGATCCGGTGTGAAAACAGGTATCCCTTTCCCGTGCAACTTGAAATCATCGATGAGCTCCCTTTCCAGTTCCAGCGGCGGGACTTGAGCTGGAAAATGAGCCTTGATAGCGGGCAGGCCAGAAAACTCCAATATGCATTGCGCCCTGTCAAGCGCGGCGAATACCATTTCGGGGCATTGAATTTATTTGCGCATGGCCGTATTGGCCTTGTGATTCGCAGGTTCATGTTTGACGCTGAAAAGACCGTCAAGGTCTACCCGTCCTATATCCAGATGCGCAAATACGGCTTCGCTGCAATCCATCAGAAATTGCAGCATGTTGGGCTTAAGAAACAAAGGCGCCTGGGACACACGATGGAATTTGAGCAGATCAAGGAATATGTGGCTGGTGATGACAGGCGGTCAATGAACTGGAAAGCCACTGGCCGGAGGAACCAGCTGATGGTTAATCAATACAGGGATGAACGCGCCCAGCAGGTCATCAATGTCATTGACAAGGGCAGGTTGATGAAGATGCCATTTGACGGGTTGAGTTTGCTGGATTATGCGATCAATGCTTCCCTGGTTTTATCCTACATCGCCCTCCACAGGCAGGACCGTGCAGGCCTGGTCACGTTTACCCACAGGATGAGCTCCTATGTGCCGCCGGAACGAAGGCGAAACCAGATGCAGCTTATTCTGGAAGCATTGTATCATCAGAAGACCAGGTACACAGATGCAAATTTCGAACGGCTCAGTATTTTCCTTGCCCGGCAGGTGCGACAGCGAAGCCTGTTGCTGCTGTATACGAATTTTGAATCCCTTTCCGGCCTGGAACGGCAACTGGCATCGATCAAGGCCCTGGCACGCAAACATGTCGTCATTGTATTATTCTTTCAGAATTCGGGATTGTCCGAGATCCTCGGGACCAAACCAGGAAGCCTGCGCAAGATTTACCACCAGACCATTGCGGAAAAACTGATCCACGAAAAGCAGGTCATGGTCCGGAAGTTGCAGCAGGTCGGTGCCCATGCAGTGTTGACCAGCCCAAAGGACCTCTCGGTGAATACAATCAATAAATACCTGGAGCTGAAGGGGAGGGGGGTGATTTGATTGAAAATTGAAAATGGA
>JARQTN010000038.1:26216-33363 GCA_029976695.1 Lewinellaceae bacterium | reverse complement strand
ATTAATGATTAATGATTAATGATTAATGATTAATGATTAATGATTAATGATTAATAGTTAAATAGTCAGAAATGGATCGTTGGGTGCAGGGTGAGAAGGTTGACTTGGAAATTTTCTCAGCCTCCTTCCCCACCCTTTACCCAACTCCTAATTCCTAATTCCAAATTTGAAATTGACTCGTAATTCGTAATTATCAATTCGTAATTAATTAAACATGAACACGACAATAGAAAAACAATTTGAACTCGAAGAGCCTATCGCTAAAGTGTGGGCGAGCCTGAGTGATCCAAATGAAATTGTGACCTGTGTCCCCGGTGCAAGCATTACCCAGCAGATCGACGACACAAACTACAAGGGTGAGGTGGTGACAAAATTCGGCCCGATGAAAGTGAAATATGACGGGGATATCGAGATCCTCGAAATGGATGCCGAAAACCACCATATGAAGCTGAAAGGGCGCGGCCTGGACAGCAAGGGAAAAGGCAGCGCAGACATGATCATGAATGGCAAACTCGAAGAGGCAGACGGCAAGACGAAGGTCCATTTCACTATGGAAATCAGTATTGTCGGCATGCTTGCGCAATTCGGATCCAGGTTGATCAAAGACGTGTCTGACCAACTGCTCAATCAGTTTGTGGGAAATTTCAGGTCGAAACTTGCCGGTGAGGAAGTAGATAATACCATGAGTGCAGGGAGCATGATGGGCTCTATGGTCAAAAGCAAGTTGGGCGGAATTTTTGGCAGTAAAGACAAGGATGCATGATCAGGTCTCCTGAAGAACTTGTACCTGTTTTTGACGATCTGGGATATGTTGTCGATGATGACCTGGCAACTGTCATGTACCTCATGCTCAGGCTGGAAAAGCCACTCCTCCTGGAAGGCAATCCTGGAGTCGGTAAGACAGAAATTGCACGCATCCTGTCAGCATACCTGGATAGCGACCTGATCAGGCTGCAATGTTACGAAGGGCTCGATGTGAATAATTCCATCTATGAATGGAATTACCAGAAGCAGCTGCTCAGCATCAAGATGCAGGAACAGACAAATCTGTCTGTCCATGAGAAAGAGGATATCATCTTCAGCGAGGATTACCTGCTCAAAAGGCCACTGCTCCAGGCAATCACTTCTGAAAAGCCCGTTGTATTGCTAATCGATGAGATTGACCGTGCAGATGAAGAATTTGAGGCATTCTTGCTGGAATTGTTATCTGCCTACCAGATCTCCATCCCGGAAATCGGGACCATCCGGGCTAAACACAAGCCAATGGTGATCCTGACGTCGAACAGGACGAGGGAGTTGAGCGATGCACTTCGTCGCAGGTGCCTGTATCACTGGGTACCCTATCCCGATGCTGAAAAAGAGTTGCAAATTATTAGGAAGCATATCCCTGATATCGAGATCAGCCTTGCACGGACCATTGCTGAACATGTGCATGAGATGCGCAACCTGAAGCTGGATAAGATGCCGGGGATCGCCGAAACGATCGACTGGGCAGAGGGAATCATCGCATTGGGCGGTGAGTTGGACGATGAGACTTTCAAGAGAAGCCTTTCCTGTCTTCTTAAGTCCGTGCATGATATTGAAACCGTCACGGAAGCATTTCCGTCACACTCCTGATCTATCCGGGAACCAATGGCACTGGCTCACTATACGGATTACGCAACTTTTTCCGGTGCGTTCATCGGATTTGCACAGCTGGCGCGGGATGCAAAGCTGAACATCGGTATCGATGAATCAAAGGCGGCAATGCACACTGCACTGGAAGGGCTCTGGCACAGGAAAGAGCAATTCAGGGCCGGTCTACGGTCCGTTTTCTGTTCCGACAAGGATGACCTTGAAATATTCGAAAGGCTCTTTGATCAATTCTGGGGAACCAGAAAAGCCTCGATCAAGAGCAAGACTGTATTCAAAAACCAAAGTAACCTGACCCGGAAAAGCAAGGCGACAGCCGTGATGCTAGGCCAGGGAAAATCCGCCGGGGAAGAAAGCGTTCGAAATACATCAGGTGCAAATGCTGTCCAGGCTCTTCGCAGGGTTGACTTTTCGAAAATATCCGAAATGGATTCTCATGCGCTTGAAAAACTTGCCGACAGGCTGTTCAGGGATATGAGCCTGCGACTGAAACGCAAATTCAGAAAGGGAAATAAAGGCACGATCCGGATCGGAGATTCCATCCGGAAGAATATCCATCGCGGCGGCGACTTGTTTGACCTCGTCTACAGGCAGCAGAAACAGGACCGTTACCGGCTTGTGATCCTGCTTGATGTCAGCGGGTCCATGGACAAGTACTCCTTCTACCTCCTTCGTTTTGTCTATGCCCTGAAGCAGTATTTCCGGCAAATCGAGGCATTTGCATTCAGCACGAGGCTGGTCCGCATTACCGAATTCCTGGATGAAAAGGATATTGGAAAATCCCTGGCCATCGTCAGCCAGCATGCTGATCACTGGTCCAGCGGAACCAGGATCGGGCAATGCCTGGGGAAATTCAACGATTTATACGCAAAACGCGTTTTAAATGGAAAGACCCTTACCGTATTTTTATCCGACGGACTGGATACAGGGTCCCCGGAAGAATTGAAAAGTGAATTGAAAAAGATCAGGTTACGCACAAAAAAACTGGTCTGGTTGAATCCGCTCAAAGGAATGGAAGGATACCTTCCGATCCAGAAAGGGATGGAAGCGGCGCTTCCCCAGCTGGACGAATTCAGGTCCGCGCATAACCTTGAGAGTTTATTGGAACTGGAAAATATTTTGGCAAATGCATGATCAGTTTATTACGCTTGCAGGCAGGTTGAACAAGCAGCGTCAGCCCTATGCTACGGCGATCATTGTGAACCGGAGGATACCCTCATCCGGAAAACCCGGAGACAAGGCAATCATTACCCACGACGGGCAAATCCATGGTTGGATCGGCGGTGGTTGTACACGTGGGATCATCCTGAAGGAATCGCTTCTTTCGATTCGGGAGAACAAACCCCGCATGGTGAAGATTACGCCGGAGGACGTCGGCAAGGATGATCCGAATACCAAGTTATACCGCATGACCTGCCAGAGTGGTGGGGAGGTCGATGTCTACATTGAGCCTGTACTGCCGAAACCCCACATCGTGATTTTTGGAAAATCCCATATAGCCATGGCACTTTCAAGGATCTCCGTCGCAATGGATTACCACGTGTCGGTGATCCATTCCGGTGATGCAGACGGGATGTTTGATGGTGTACAGGAGGACATGCAGCTCAGTGACTTTTCAGAGGAGATCCTGGATGAGACCAGCCATATCGTCATCTGCACCCAGGGATTTGGCGACCAGGAAGCGCTTGCCGCCGCCCTCAAAACGAAAGTGCCTTATATCGCTTTTGTCAGCAGCCGGAAAAAGGCGCAGTCCATTTTTACGGAACTGCGGATGAAAGGTATCTCCATTGATGAGCTCAAAAAAGTGAAAACCCCTGCCGGAATTGACCTGAATGCAAAAAGGCCCGAGGAAGTTGCAATCTCGATCCTGGCAGAGATTATCAGGGAATTGCGGAAAGCGGAGTCCGATGCAAGCGGGGGTGATGACAAGGCGAATGTTGAATTCAACAGTGATGCCTATTACCTGAATCCCGTTTGCCAGATCCCCATTGAAAAAAAGACAGCCAAACATATCCTTGAATACCGGGGTGAAGCAGTGTATTTCTGCTGTGATGGCTGCAAGGTCAAGTTCGAGGCAGATCCTGAAAAGTATATACCCAATTGAAAGGGTGTTTCCGCAAGAGTTTCTATTCCTGCTATACGACCCATTTCGCTTTTCGGAAATCATCCTTCCTCGTATCTTGGGCCGGAAATAACCTTACGATATGCAGTTGACAAGTCATCCGTTTGGTGATACCGAGGAAGGTGACGTGCGCAAGTATTGCCTCTCTTCCGGAGCAGGACTTGAGGTCGATATCATTGATTTCGGTGGCATTGTTACGGCCATTCGCTTTCCTGACAGTGTAGGGGAAATAAATGACCTGGTACTCGGTTTTGACGATTTGTCCGGATATCTGGGTGAACATCCAAGTTTCGGTGAGATTATCGGGCGGTATGGCAACCGGATCGGAAATGCGAAGTTCACACTTGAGGACACTGAATATCATTTACAAGCCAATTTGGGACCGCATACACTGCATGGAGGATTACGCGGTTTCGGCCGCTATTTATGGAAAAGCAAGGAGATCTCACTGGAAAATGCAGTCGGGGTTGAAGTGACAAGAGTGAGCCCTGATATGGAGGAAGGGTTTCCGGGCAATCTCCATGTACGTGTGCGCTATATGGTGGATGCCGATAACAGGTTGACGATCACCTACCTGGCAACGACTGATGCGCCCACGGTCCTGAATTTGACAAATCACACATATTTCAACCTTCGCGGACATGACTCAGGCGACATCTTCGATCATGAGTTAGTGATCAACGCATCCAGAATAACAGCTGTCGATGATGATCTGATTCCTACAGGTACTCTTCAGGCAGTTGCCGGCACGCCGCTTGATTTTCGTACGCGTAAAAAGATCGGAGGCGGGATCCGGGCCGAACATCCGCTGATCCGCCTTGGCCATGGCTATGACCACAACTTTGTCCTTGACAATCCCGGAGCGGATCACTGTGCTGCCAGGGTGTGGGATGCGGTTTCGGGCCGGATTATGGAGGTATTTACGGATGAACCCGCTGTCCAGTTGTATACGAGTAACTGGCTGGATGGCTCCCTCATCGGCAAAGGCGGGTTTGCGTACCAAAAACATGCTGCCCTTTGCCTGGAAACCCAGCATTTTCCGGATTCACCCAATCATCCCGAATTTCCTTCGACAGCCCTTTACCCCGGTGATGCGTATCGCTCAAGGACGGTGTACGCCTTCTCAATCGGATAATGGACGGGTCTGCCGTGATGCCTTATAAGGTACAGATTGTCAATGTTTTGTTATAGCATACTGAAAAAACAACTTGAATTGTTTTGGCCTCTCACCCGAGTAATGTACCTTTACCTTCCCATTCCGATCAAACTATTCAGGACATTTTCGTGTTACTTAAGATGTCAATTATTTTGTTGATCTAAATTTTTTCGCAGTGCCAAGACGTAGTACAAAAAGATTTGAATACGGGAAAGGAATTTATTACTTCAACATCCGGACGAGTGCGAACAATGCTGTCACGATCAAAAGGAAAAACAAAAAACAGGCGATCGATGCATTCGCGGGCTATCTGAGGACACAGGGTGATAAATGCGAATGGCTTGGCAAGTGGGACGGGGATAAATTTGTCGAGGACGACTGGGAAAAGATCTCTTCCTGAAAGGATATTCCTTATCCTGCCCACCTTCAAAAACCAACATCAAGCTTCCTGGTGTGAAAGGAGGAGTTTTCTGATCAATTGCGGTAGCATTTAATCCAGCTTCATGAGCGATATTTTAAGTCAATATCCCCTCCTACTGCTATTCCTGGTTGCATCGCTTGGATATTTCATCGGCCAGATCAAAGTCAAGGGGAGTTCCCTTGGCACAGCTGCGATTCTGTTTACTGGCCTTGCATTCGGGGCGATTGATACGCGGTTCGAGATCCCGGCGATCATCATGTTCCTGGGGCTTTCCATCTTTGTGTATTCCATCGGACTCAGTTCAGGACCTGCATTTTTCCAGTCCTACAGGAAAAACGGGATGCGGGATTTTGCGTTCACTTTCTCCATGCTGTTGTTATCCGGACTTCTGGCGGGGCTTTTATGGATGGCATTTGACATGAGTGCTGCTGTGATCACGGGTGTGTATTCGGGAAGTACGACGAACACGGCTGCCCTTGCCGGGGTGATTGACATGATCAACACGAAATATCCTGAAGGAACCGCGACCAATTTTGTGGAGGATGCCGTAGTGGGTTATTCATTTTCTTATCCTATGGGTGTGCTTGGAAGCATCCTTGCGATCATCCTGATGGAGCGGATATACCACATTGATTATCGTGGTGAAAAGGATATGCTCAGGAAAGAGTATCCCTTGGAGGAAAACCTGGTCAGTCAAGCCTTTCAGATCACGAATCCGGCAATTTTCGGTTTGACTGTACGCGACTTCCTTCAGCGATATGACTGGAAAATCGTGTTTGGGAGGAGGTTGAGAGATGGTGAAGTCAGGCTTGTCAACTGGGATTCCACCATCCGGGAAAACGATGTGTTCATGGTTGTGGGTTCCGAAAACGACATGAAGGAAGTTTCGAAGACCCTCGGCCAGGAGGCAATCCTGCCCCTGGAGTTCAATCGTCGGGAGTTTGATCACAGGCGGATCTTTGTTTCCAATCCGAAGGTCGCCGGCAGGACAATCGCATCACTGAATATCCAGGAAAAATACCATGCGGTCATCACGCGCATCCGTCGGGGCGACATCGAAATGCTGGCTACCGGGGACACTGTCCTGGAGCTGGGTGACCGGATCAGGTTTATTGCCCGGAGGCAGGATCTCGAGGCGCTCGCCAAATACTTCGGGGACTCCTACCAGGAGTCAAGCAAGGTCAACCTCTTTTCCTTTGGCCTGGGCATTGGCCTTGGCCTCCTGCTCGGGAGCATTGAATTCAACTTTGGGGGAGGCATCAATTTCAAGTTGGGTTATGCGGGAGGGCCGCTGATCGTGGGCATCATCCTGGGCGCACTCAGGCGAACGGGAGGCATCGTCTGGACACTGCCCTACTCTGCCAACGTGACCTTACAGCAAATCGGACTTATCCTCCTTCTGGCCACGATTGGCGTCCGGTCGGGACATGCCTTTGTGGCGAGTATTTCCATTGATGGCCTGTGGATGTTCCTGGCAGGTGCGCTCATCAGCCTGGTGACTGCCATTGCCATCCTCATGGTTGGCTACAAATTGCTCAGGATGCCTTTCAGCCTGCTGATGGGCGTTGTTTCCAACCAGCCTGCAATCCTGGAGTTTGCCCAGTCCCGTACAAAAAACAATATCCCGTTGTTTGGTTTTGCCATGATGTTCCCGCTTGCCCTGATTGCCAAGGTGATCATTGCCCAGGTCCTGTTCCTGGTGTTGAACTGACCCGGAAGACAATTTCTTTGTCGGGATGAAGCCCAATTTTCGGCCTTTCTTCAAATTCGTCCGCTGAAGCGAACGGCAATCAAATGAGCCTTCAAAACCCGAAAC
>JARQTN010000038.1:23143-26116 GCA_029976695.1 Lewinellaceae bacterium | reverse complement strand
AACACGAAACTGTCGCTGACCTTCGCTCCAGATGTCGGCTACTGACGAGATGCTATGCCTTTGTCAGCATTCCACCTTTGAGGTGTCTGACATCGTCGCTCCGGAACGCGCAACCCGCAACCCGCGCAGCGGCCGGTCAATCCAGCAGTTCACCCTTCAGCTCCGGCTCAACACCCATGTTGTACCAGGCAAACGCATACTGGTCAGAGATGTATTCAATCTGCTGCTTCAGGCTGACAGAACCGTGCCCGGCTTTTGTCTGGATGCGGATGAGTACCGGGTTGTCTCCTGCATTGTACTCCTGGAGCCTTGCGGCGAACTTGAAACTGTGGGCCGGCACGACGCGGTCATCGTGGTCCGAAGTCGTGACCATGGTCGCCGGGTATTTTGTGCCGGGCTTCAGGGCATGGTAGGGTGAATAGTTTTTCAGGTAGCGGAACATCTCTGGTGAATCCTCCGCTGTGCCGTAATCAGCTGCCCAACCTGCCCCTGACGTAAACTTGTGGTATTTCAGCATGTCCAGCACGCCGACCGCCGGCAGGGCAACTTTCGCAAGGTCGGGTTGCTGTGTCATCACTGCCCCGACAAGGAGGCCCCCGTTTGATCCCCCGTTGATCGCAAGAAAACCGGATGAAGTATATTTTTCCCTGATCAGGTATTCCGCTGCCGCAATGAAGTCGTCAAAGACATTCTGTTTTTGCATTTTGGTCCCGGCTTCATGCCATTCCTCACCATATTCACCTCCCCCGCGCAGGCTGGGCTGCGCAAAGATCCCTCCATTTTCCAGCCACACAATCCGCGCTGCACTGAATGAAGGCGTCAGGCTGACGTTGAAGCCACCGTATGCATACAGCCATGTCGGGTTCTTGCCGTCCATTTCAATCCCCTTTTTATGGACGATGAACATTGGGACGCGGGTGCCGTCCTTGCTCTTGTAAAAGACCTGCTTTGTCACATATTCTGCAGGGTTGAATTCGACTTCCGGTTTGCGGTAGAGCGAGGATTTTCCGCTTTCGATGTCGTATTTGTAGATTGTGGCAGGCGTAGTAAATGAGGTGAACGTGTAGTAGAGTTCCCTATCATCGCGTTTTGCCGAGAACCCGCCGGCGGTTCCGATGCCCGGCAATTCAACTTCCCGTTCAAGTTTTCCATCCAGGGCGAATTGTTTTACCGCGGTTTGCGCATCGACCAGGTAATTTCCGAAGATCTTCCCACCGCCGGACGTCGCCGTCAAAACGTTTTCAGTTTCCGGGATCACATCCCGCCAGTTCTCCTTTGCCGGTGCATTGATGTTGACCTTCACCACCCGGTAGTTCGGCGCATCGATATCGGTAGAAAAATAAAAGTCATCGCCATCATTTTCGACATAACTGAAACTGCGCATGTAGTCTTCTTGAAGCAGTATAAATTCTGCATCGGGATCATCAAGACGCTTTACATAAGCCCTGTTGCCGCTTGTGTTCTCTGCAGCGGAGATGAACAGGTATTTCCCGTCTTCAGTGACCTGTCCGAAGATGTAGCGGTTTGGATCCTTCTCTCCGCCGAAGACCAGGACATCTGATGATTGCGGTGTGCCGAGTTTGTGATAGAACAATTTGTGCAGGTGTGTTTTTGCGGATAATGCGCTTGTGTGCTCGGGATTGTCATAGCTACTGTAATAGAAGCCTTCATTCCCTTTCCAGCTTACCCCGCTGAATTTCACATTCAAGATGGTGTCGCCCACAACTTTTTTCGTGACGGCATTGCGCACGATGACTTTTCGCCAGTCTGCCCCTCCTTCCGTAATCATGTGTGCTGCAAGCGATCCGTCTTTGGTGAAGAAGATCCCCGTGAGTGCAGTTGTTCCATCTTCCGAGAATGTATTTGGGTCAAGGAACACTTCCGGTTGCCCGGCCTCTTCGCCGATCTTCGTCCGGTATACGATACTGTGGTCCTGTAACCCTTCATTGCGGTAGAAATATTCATAATCGCCTTCCTTGAACGGGGCTGAGATCCGCTCATAATCAAGAAGGGATTTGATCCGTGTTTCGAGCCTGCCCCTGAACCCGATGTTGTTCAGGTATTCAAAAGTCACTTCATTTTCTGCTTCCACCCAGTCAGCGGTCTCCTCAGACATGTCATCCTCCAGCCATTGATACGGGTCAGGTACTTCTTCGCCAAAGTAGGTATCCACGTGGTCCGTTTTTCGGGTGTCCGGATATTCAAGCTCCATCGAAGTCTTGTTTTGATTTGTGTGTGTTGGTGAGCAGGCGCCAATCAACAACAAAGAAAAGGAAACGATCGCGCAGGCAAAAAAGATCTTTTTCATAACCCAAATTTTAGGCAAAAATAGTTGAAGTGCGGTAGAAAAACCCCTTCCGGTAATGCATGTCTGAACAGAATTCGACCAACATGCAGAACAAATCGAGCAAGGAAAAAGGTGAAATTTTTCAGTCACCAGGAAATGACGCCCCAATGCGAAATTCACTCGTTGAGAACTGTAATTGGCTGGTTCCACCTGCGTCGAAAAGGGCACAGGAGATATCCAGCGTAAGCAATTTCGTGGGATCTCCAAGATGGTTCGGATTGTAGGACGAAGCACTCAGGACCGAAAAATGGGCATCACTGTCCTGGAACCGGACATTACTTTTGTATTGCAGACCGTTTTCATTCGTATAGACCAGTTCCGCCATTCCAAAAGGATACACCGGAGTGCCGGGAACCTCCGTGACTGAATACGTAAGTCCAAGGGGGCAAACCATGACCTCTGTCGGGTTGATTTCGATCATTTGTTTGAGCTGTGCAGAACATCCTGTTGCATCGGTCACGTTTACCTGGACAAGGACCTTTCCGTTACTGACCGGGGGCTTTACAATGATCTTGTTCAGATGCGACTGGACCGTTGCTGAACCAAACTGCCAGTGATACTGGAAAGGGGGCTCACCTGAAGGGAGCGCTTCAATGAGCAGAAAACTGTCCGGGAGCATCCGGGTG
>JARQTN010000038.1:0-23043 GCA_029976695.1 Lewinellaceae bacterium | reverse complement strand
CTCACCTGAAGGGAGCGCTTCAATGAGCAGAAAACTGTCCGGGAGCATCCGGGTGACCATCGAGACGTCGCATCCCTGTGGGCTGTTTGCAGGTGTGAAGTCAATGCATTTGGTTGAAAAGCAATTCTCGTTGGCCAGCGTATTCAGGCAAATACTGACCGGATCATACTGTGCATACACAGCGGTAATGGTTTCTTCATAAAACAGATTCGAGCCTGCGGATGAATGCCAGTAATAGGCAGGAGGCTGGCTTGAGGGCAGCTGGATCGTGAAGGACACTTCAACACTGTCAGGTGTTGTCGAGGGCCCTGCGAGCAGTTTGTCACCGGCCTCCAAAATGTTTGCAAGCTGTTTTTCCGAATCTGTTCCATCTGAAGGGCCATACATGCGCAGTTTGATGGAAGGTCCGCAATCAGGCGCGCAATTCGGCCTCGCCAACCGGGATTCAGTAAACGCGATGCCCAGGCTGTCCCGCCCCCACCCTGTTTCCAGGATGTATCCATCAACCCCCGCTTCCATTGAAACCATGGATCCGTCCACCTCGGCGATCAGCCCGAATACCGGGTCTTCCGAAATTTGAGGCGGTATATTTTGAGGGTCACTGACGCAAGACGCGAGGATGATCAAGGTGAAAAACAAACAGGATCTCATAACTGGTGACATTAAATTCTGAATAATTGAAAACGCAGTGCAAGCTCCGGGATCAGTTTTTGCCTTTTGCTGTCAATGAAATAGTCTTCATTCAGGAAGTACTGACTCCGGTCATAAGTAAACCCTGTGACAGGGATACGCACTTTCATGAGTATGGACATAAAAGGGGCAATCCTGTACCCATAACCGACCCCGGCATCCAGGGAGATTTTTCTCAGGCCCTCTGTATCGATCCAGACATTTGGCAAATATTCCTCCTCAACCCCGAGGATATCATCTTCCACAAACCTGCTGATGTCCCCCTTTGCCCCGTACAGGTAGCGGGCGGATACCGAGGCTTCCACGAAATGCCTGCCCATGTGGTATTGTCCAAACAAACCTGCATAAGCAGCATATGCCTCGCGGAGGTTGAGTGTGTTGATCGAACTGCGTAAACCGAAGCCGTACTGCCTAAGGGCAGAGGTTTTTTCAAATTCGATACCGCCGTTCTGATAGGCAAATCCGGCATCCATCCCTATGCTCCATTTCCTGTTCAACATGCGCTGAACAAATCCCCCGATATGGATCAGGTGAGATGGCTTCTTTGGCAAGCCTGTTTCAGGCGGAAGGCCGTAACCGAGTGATGCGCCGATATGCCATTTTTTTACCCGCGAGGTCAATGTGGACCGGGTTATGAATGGCAATGCCGGAACGGGATCTGCATCGTCTGTCGTAACGGGTAATACTTTGCTATATAAGTTGATTGTCGCCACTTCCGGATATCGGTCCCTGAGAGAACCAGCTTCATCAGAAGCAGGGAACTTGCCCTTGTCATCATCCTTAATTCCAATTGCTTCTTTACCGGCAAGTGATTGGCTGATTTCCGTATTTGTAGTTTTCAAACCACTTTTTTTCGGTTCATTAGTTTCTGTTGTACCCGTGAGGATTTTTGGATTCTTGAGCCCATCATGGAATCGTTCCTGACTGGTTACTTTTTCAATCAGGCCCCTCATCTGCGGGTTCGCTTCAATGTTTTGTCCATGTGTTTCTTTCTCAGGACTCGCATCCTTCCCTTCTCCCTGAGTCAGGAGAGATTGCCTGACCGGCCTTTCCCCCGTGTTTTCAATTGTTCCTGGATTTGAAGCACCAATAGAACCCGTTTCCTCAGGAGAATCAGCGGTAGCTTCTTCTGTGCCAGTTGTGTTGGAAATCAGGGACAAGTTTTCATTCCGTTTTCCTGAACCGGAAAATTGATATACCAGGAAGCCTGCACCGGCGACAATTGCAATCCCCCACAGCCACCAAAGGAGCGGCCTGCGCTTTTTCCCGTTACGTTCCTCAAGCAATTTGTTGAACTGTTCCGCGTGAACGGGATTGGGCTCGATCCTTTCAGCATCGAGCTTCTTTCTCAGATGTTCATCAAACCGATTCATTCTTCACAGATTTTGCAGGTTTTGAATTCATGATCCTGGATTGCAGATATTTTCTGGCCTCCGCAACATGCCACCTTGAGGTATTGATGTTGATTCCCAACATTTCGGCAATTTCCTTGTGTGCATAGCCATCCAGCGCAAACAGGTTGAATATTTCTTTTCTTTCATTCGGTAACGTGTTGATCAGCATCCTGATCTCCTCTGCTTCCATGTGCAGGGCGCTTTCATTGTATGCATGGTTGTGTTCATGGGTGGAAAGTTCATGCGGTTCTGTATGCTCAATCAATTCTTTTCTCTTGCGGTGTTTCCTGTAATCATCGATCAGCGTATTGATCATGATCCGCTTTGCCCATGCTTCAAATGGTACATTTTCCTCGTACAGATGCAGGTTGTCCAGGATTTTGAGCATGCCCGTATTGAGCATTTCAGCAGCATCGCTTTCGTTCTTCTTGTAACGCAGGCAGACCCTCATCAGGAAAGGATAGCACAGGCGGTAAAGCTCCAGTTGGGCTTTCCGCTGGTTTTTCCTGCATTTCCTGAGCAATGAACCTGTGATCTGCATGGTGTCCTGGACAGCAAAGCGATCCGGCGAAAAAACCCACCGGATCGCTTGTTACTGGTCTTATGCGGTTTAGTGCTTGATAATCATTTCTGTCGTTTTTCCACGGGAAGTAATGAGCTCGATCAGGAACATGCCATTTTCGAGGCTGGACAGGTCGAGTTCAAGATTTTCACCTTTGGTGTACTGATACCGGTTGGACAGGAGGACCTGCCCGTTCATGGTGAGCATACGGAGTTCCAATTCTCCTGAATAATCCGAAAGCCTCACTGATGTCCGGTTTGTGGCCGGATTTGGAAATACCTCCACAGTAGTTGATGCTTTCAGGTCCTCAGTGGAAACGGATGTGCCGCTTGAATTGATGATGACGCTTGTGTTTTCCGGGTTGTTCGGCCCGATGGTGACCCACACTTCAGCGGCATCATGACCGAGGTAATCATACGTCACCTTGTAGGTCCCCCAGGGCAGGTTGTCGAAATAGAAGTTTCCGTCTTCATCTGTAATCGCGTACCTGTAATTACCGGCAACCTGGTGGATGAGGTTAATTTGGATGCCGGACAGTCCGCCTTCCCTGCTGGCAGTACCTGCATCTGCGAGTAGTCCGTCCGGATCAAGCAACGTCCCCCCGATAATGCCTCCCCCGCCGGCATTGTTTACAGGCTGCATGAAAATATCTGTCGTCACAGGCAGCCAGTTCGGCAATACCACGGGTGTGGCATCGTCCCATTCAATTGCATCCACGTGATATGAAGGGAAATAATCATCAGCTCCCGCAGATCCTTCATCAAGGACTGCTTTCAGAAGATAAACACCTGATGGCAGATTGGTAAAAGCATAAAAATTGCCACTTAGAATCTGGGCTGAATCCACAAGGGTGTACTGTCCCGTCATATCCGAAGAGTCAATGGGAAGCAATTGATAGGCGTAGACATGGCCTGTGAATTGTTCATTTGCCGAACCGTATACAAACCCGTTCAGGAAATTGAATGTCGTGTCCACAGGCGTGGTAATAACATTCAGGCAAGCCGTGCTTGTGCAGCCGTTGACCAAAGTGGCCGTGACGCAGTACGTCCCATCCTCCGATACTGTGATCGTCTGGGTTGTATCGCCTGTTGACCAGAGAAAGGCGTCGTCATTGGTAATCCCAAACGGTGCATTCACAGAAAGTGTGATAGTGGAGTCTTGCCCGTTAAATCCGAATTCGATATGGATCAGGCAAGGATCGATGAAATCCTGCAGGCATGCTTCACTCACGCAACCGTTTGCATCGGTGACCGTAACACAAAGGAGCTCGTTCGGGTCCTGAACGGTGGTTGTATTGGATGTACTTCCATCAGACCAGTTGTAAGTAAACGGTGCCTGGCCAAAGGCCAGTGCTTCCACGACGAATTCGGCATTCATGGAGTCATTTCCGATGTAGGGAATGACGATAACCTCACATGAGTCACCCGCAAAACCAAAGTCGACCCAGGCACATGCTTCAGACATGCATCCGTTTTCATCCATGACATTCACGCAATATGTGCCGGATTCTGTAACCGTTATGGACGGACCGGTCTCGCCATTGCTCCAGGTCCAGCTGATCGCGGGAGCCGGAGATTCTGTAAATACGTCAAGTACAGCCAAGTCTTCTTCCAGGTATTGCACTTCTACCCAACTGTAGCAGAAGTTGTTCCAGATGTCTGAGCAGGCAACCGAGACACATCCTGATGCATCTGTTACGGTGACGCAATAGATTTCGGAAAGGTCAGGTACGGTAATCGCGGAACTCGTTTCACCAGTGTTCCACAGGTAGGTAAAGGGTGCTTCGCCAAATGAGGTCACGAGCAGGGTCAGGGATGAATCCGTCGGATTTCCGCCGCCCGTAATACTGTCCACATAGAACGTAATAAAGCTGAGGCATGTGTCGATCTGCACGAGTGTGTCATAGACGGTGCACGTATTGGCTTCGCATCCGGTGGCATCGGTAACCGTAACGCAGTATTCCCCCGGAATTTGCGGATTTATCGACATGGTCGAATCTCCCGTGCTCCACAGGTAGGTTAAAGGCTCAACTCCAAATGCTATTGCCAGCAGTGAGCCAGCCGGATCGTGTGTTATATAAGCTTCGCAAAACAGGAAGTCGAACACTTCAGTGCACGTCTCCGAAATGCAGCCTTCCGCATCGGTTACCGTGACACAGTAGATTCCCGGGCCTGCCTCGATCGAAGCACCGGTCATCCCGTTATCCCACGCATAGGTAAAAGGTGCCTGCCCCGTGGCGACAACAGTAAGGGTGGCAAGGTCGGATCCGGTTACTGAATCGAGGTTTTGATAGATTACATCGATATATGACCAGCAATTCCCGTTCGAGTCCGGAAAGTAATCATAGCAGGATACTGCGCTGCATGTATTTGAAAAGTCCGCTGTGACGCAGTATGTCGCAGCTTCGTCAGGCACAATGCTTTGTGTGGTGTCCCCGTTGTCCCAGGTATAGGATACATTACCCGCGATCGGGAAAGGCGTATAAGCAGTCAACTGGACCTCCCCGTTCGGGTTGATTTCTTCCGCTATAAAGACAAAACAAATGGAATCGATGGTGATGCCGGCACAATACTCAAAGTCGATCACAACTTCGACGGGGTCCGTTGTATTGGGCTGGGCTTGCCAGTTGACCTGCTGTTCGAGCAATGTGCCATCGCAATTCGGTATGGCGGCAAAGATGGTTCCGCCAAGGTCCCCCGAGACGACATCGATCATCGCTTCATACTGGCCATCGGGCCCTGTAATCGCATCGATGAAGAAAAAAGTGGAATCGGAAAAACTTGTCGAGATAAACACGGGAACTTCCGAAACCGGAACACCGTCTGAATCTGCTACGGTACCATGGATATGGAGGAGTGTACCTTGGGAAAAAAGTGTCATGGACACAATCAAAAGGCAGAAAGTCGTAGCGAATTTGTTCATATTGGAGAAAATTGTTTGTTCAAAAATGTGCATTTCACATGGATACACGAGATTTGGGCGAACTTCGTTGGTAAAACAGGCGATAATTTTTACAAAATGCAAAATATTCCACTGGCAGAAAGGATGCGGCCGCAAAAACTGGAGGACCTGGTCGGCCAGGAACACCTGTTGGCTGAGGATGCCGTCCTCGCTCGCGTGATCCATTCCGGCCGTATCCCGTCCATGATCCTCTGGGGGCCTCCGGGTGTTGGGAAGACCACCCTTGCCCGCCTGATCGCAAATACATCGAAAAGGCCATTTATCCCCCTCAGTGCGATCAATTCAGGCGTCAAGGATATCCGCGAGGCGATCAGCAAGGCGAAGAACCAGCGTTTCTTTGACCGGCCAAACCCGATTTTGTTTATTGACGAGATCCACAGGTTCAGTAAGTCGCAGCAGGATGCCTTGCTCGGTGCCGTGGAGGACGGAACCATCACATTGATCGGGGCAACAACAGAAAACCCGAGTTTTGAAGTGATCCCGGCCCTGCTTTCAAGGTGCCAGGTATACGTGCTGAGACACCTGGATGACGAGGCACTGATCAGCCTCGTCCAAACAGCGATGAACCAGGATGAAGAACTTAGCAAAAAGAATATTTCCATAAAGGAATATGAAGCCCTCCTGATGTATTCGGGCGGGGATGCGCGCAAATTGCTGAATGTCCTTGACCTGGTAACAGGCCAGTCCCGGGATGGGGAAATTGAAGTGACCAATGACCTGGTCAAGTCCGTGATCCAGCGAAACCTCGCCTTGTACGATAAAGGGGGCGAACAGCATTACGATGTGATTTCTGCCTTTATCAAATCCATTCGCGGCTCCGACCCAAATGCTGCGGTTTACTGGCTGGCGCGCATGATTGAAGGTGGGGAGGATGTGAAGTTTATTGCCCGGCGCCTGGTGATCTCTGCAGCGGAGGATATTGGACTTGCCAACCCCAATGCGCTCCTGATTGCCCAGTCCTGTGCAGAGATGGTTCAGTTTGTCGGGCTCCCTGAGGCACGGATTATCCTTTCGGAAGCCGCTATCTACCTTGCTGTTTCTGCCAAAAGCAATTCGGCCTACCTGGCCATTCAGCAGGCCCAGCGGGTTGTCCGGGAGACGGGACCGTTGCCGGTGCCACTCCATTTGCGCAATGCACCCACCAAACTGATGAAAGACCTGGACTACGGCAGGGGATATGCGTATGCGCATGACTACCGGGAAAATTTTGTATCCCAGAAATATCTTCCGGATGAAGTCAGTGAAGAGGTCATGTACAGGCCGCAAAACAATCGCCATGAGGAGGTGTTTCTACAGAAGCTGAGGCGGTTTTGGCCTGAACGGTATCCGACTGAGGAGACTGAAGATAATGAGACGTGAGAGGACCTACTTCGGCCCAGATTTTTTTAGCTTAGCGGCTCCAACTTTAATGCACAAAAACCATGGAAGCAGAAGTTTTAGAGAACCTGGAGATTATTCGGCAGAGTGTTCGTCAGTTTACCCATGCCCACATCCTGCCCAATGTGATGGAATGGGATGAAGGCCAGATCTTTCCGATCAACATGATGCAGCGGATGGGCGCACAGGGTTTCCTCGGTGTCCTTGTTCCCGAAAAATATCATGGGGCCGGACTTGGCTACCAGGAGTATGTGACCGTCATAGAGGAAATCTCGAAAGTCTGTGGATCAATCGGCCTTTCGGTTGCTGCACATAATTCCCTTTGTACCGGGCATATTCTCGGGTTTGGAAATGAGGAACAAAAACAAGAGTATCTTCCAAAATTGGCTACAGGTGAGTGGATCGGTGCCTGGGGACTGACCGAGCCTACGACTGGCAGTGATGCCATGCGTATGAAAACAGTTGCTGAAAAAGACGGAGACCACTGGGTGATCAATGGGGTGAAATCATGGATCACCCATGGGAAATCGGGCCATGTGGCCGTCGTGATCGCGCGGACCGGGGACCTGCTGGACAGCCACGGGATGACTGCTTTTGTAGTCGAGCGTGGAACCCCGGGATTTACGGCCGGAAAGAAAGAGAACAAGCTCGGGATGCGGGCGAGTGAAACAACTGAAATGATCTTCCAGGATTGCAGGGTCCATGAAAGTCAGGTACTCGGGGAAGTTGGTGAAGGATTTATTCAGGCAATGAAAATCCTGGATGGCGGTCGGATCAGCATCGCCGCACTTGCATTGGGTATTGCCAAGGGCGCATATGAAGCATCAGTGAAGTATAGCAAGGAAAGGGAACAATTCGGCAGGCCGATCTCAAGCTTTCAGGCGATTTCATTCAAACTTGCCGATATGGCGACGAAGATCGAGGCAGCGGAACTGATGATCCGCAAAGCAGCCAAAATGAAGAATGACGGGCAGAATGTTACGAAACTGTCCGCCATGGCAAAATATTATGCTTCTGAAATTGCCGTGCAGATATCGACAGATGCCATCCAGATCTTTGGCGGGAACGGGTACACCAAAAACTACCCGGTGGAAAAATTCTACCGTGACTCCAAACTGTGTACGATCGGCGAAGGCACTTCCGAGATCCAGAAACTCGTGATTTCCAGGGAGATCATGAAGGGCAATATCTGACCCGCTCCTATTGTATGGATTCCAGCAATTCCTTGTGCTCGAATGACCTGAAGTCTACCTGGCTCAGGGATGAGATCCCGGTTTCTTCCATGTAGACCCCATAGATCACGTCTACAGCCGCCATGGTCAGCTTGTTATGCGTGACAATGATAAATTGTGACTCCTTCGAGAATTTCTTGATGATCCTGTTGAACTTCATGATGTTGGCATCATCAAGGGGGGCATCCACTTCATCGAAAATGCAGAACGGCGCCGGTTTCAGGAGGTAAAGGGCAAAGAGCAACGCTGTCGCAGTCAGGGTTTTTTCCCCGCCCGATAGCTGGCTCAGGGATTTCGGCCTCTTCCCTTTCGGTTTTGCAATAATGCGGATCCTCGACTCCAGCGGGTCCTCCGGGTTTTCAAGGACAAGGTCACAATTGTCGTCCTCGGTAAAAAGGCTCCTGAAGACTTCCTGGAAATTCGTCCGGACCTGCTCAAATGCATCCAGGAACTTGCCCGTTGCAGTTGTTTCGATCTCTTCGATCGTCTGCAGCAGCGAATCCTTGGCTTCAAGGATATCTTGCCTTTGTTCGGAGATGCTGTCATATCGCGTTTTCATCTCCTCATAGGCTTCGATGGCCATGGGGTTGATGTCGCCGAAGTTTTCCAGCCTGTATTTCATCTTTTCGACTTCTGCCTGCAAATCCTCGACAGGCGTGTCATCCAGCTCAACAGTGCCCAATAAATCCTCAAGCTTTACTGAAAATTCAATATCAAGACGTTCTGATACTGAACTCATTGTATATTTCAAGTTTGAATGTTCTTCCTTGAGCTGCGTGATGAGGTACTGGGAGTTCTGTTGCTCCTTGGTAATGGTTTTTACACGCTCTTCCAAGTCAGAGATTTGTTTCCGGGCATCGTAAAACTGCTTTTCAATTTCAGTGAGTACAGATTCTTTCTCCTCTTTGCGGGCGTAAAGTGTATGGAGCTCTTTTTCCAGGTTTTCCTTCGACTGCTCGATTTTCCCCAACTCGACCATATCATTTTCCATTTGCAACGCATATTGTGCATCGATCCCGGTGAGTTCGTCCTTTTGCCTTTCCTTGTAGTCGCATTCCCGGGAAATGGATTCTAGCCGGTTTTCCTTCTGGATATGGTCTAACTGGATTTCATTGAATTTTCTGTTTGCTTCAGCAAGCTGGTCGGCATGGGTATGATAATCCTGATCCGCTTCTGACAGAACAGATTTGGAATCCTCGAGCATGGATGTCTTTTCACGAAGTGCTTTGCGTTTTGCCGCAAGTTCCTCCGCAAGTTGCGCAGCAAGCCTTGCGCTGGTCTGGATCTTCATGCGGATTTCTTCCCTGCGCTCACTTTGATGCCGAACCCGGCTCTTCTTCTCGATCAGATTCGTATCAATGTCGGCAAGATCAGCACGCAGTTTCACCAGGAGTTCATTCTGGTGGTTCGCCTTGAGCTGATCAAATTCTTCCTTCAGTTGATCCACCTGGTGTTGTGTTTTCTTTTGTTTCTTTTCCAGGTCACGAATTTCAGTTGACAGGTGCTCAAGGTTCTTCTTGCGGCCAAGTTTTTTTCCTTCAAACAGGCCGATGCTGCCGCCTGACAAGGTAAATTGCTTCCGGATATATGTACCGGCTGGATCGATCAGGGTCAGCCTGTCATAATCAGCATGTTCGTATTTCTGGCTTGTGGGATCCCCTTCAGCCAGGCAGACATTCCCGAGCAGGTGCTGGACGAGGACCTGGTACTGGCTGTCTGTTTCAATGTACTGGAGCAAGGGCGTAACCCCATCCGGTACATTGTCGAGGAAAACAGTTTCAGGGCTTCCGTTGAAACGGTCCAGGATAAAAAAGTTCGCTTTTCCTTTTTGGGCGGAGTGCAATAACCGGATGGCATCTGCGGCCTCACGTGTATTCCGGACGACAAAATGGTTCAGGTAAGGCTCCAACAGGTGTTCCACAATGGTCCTGTACTGGGGCTCGCAGTAGATGACATCTGAAAGAAGCGGCGCTTCGACGTTCCACGATTTGGTCTTGCTGAGGAATTTGATTGATTCCGGAAAACCCTCCAGCCTGGCCACCATGTCCCTGAGCAGGTCATGTTCATGCTTTTTGGCATCGAGTGAGCGGTTGATCCTGATGAGCGACTCCCTGGCTTCATTCAGACGCACTTCCGTATCCTGGATATCGCTGATCCGGGCCCTTTCTTTCTCCTCGGCTTCTTCAAGCTCTTTCCGGACCACTGTATGCGCCTTTTCGATGCTCTCGAGTGCACTTGTCTGTTCATCTATCTGATTGCTGATCGCCTCAAGTTCCCCCTCGGATATCTCAGAGCTCCTGGTATTGTTTTCGATCCTCGCCTCATGAATGGCAACCTCCTTTTCCAGCTGGTGAATTTCACGTTCCAGGGTTTGCTGGGTCGCAGAGAGGGAGTCCTTTCTTGATTTTGCCTTCAGGTATGCTTCGTGCATGCTGTTTTTCTGATCTTCAGCAAGGGCAAGCGCATTTGAAGCTTCCTTATATGCATTTTCAGCTTTCTCGATTCCGGATGTCAGGTATTCTATCTCCTTTTCGAGGATTGATACCTTCTGTTCATTACCTTCTATCTGGGCGACAAGCCTCTTTTTGGTCTGATCAATAAAAATCACTTTCTGCTCAAGAAGGCTTTTCTCATTCTCCCTCGACCGGATGTTTCCAATGAGCAGGTTCAGTTCCCGCTGGAAAGTGCTCACGGATTGTTCATCCTCGATGTGTTCCTGTTTGAGTGTCTCCAGCTGGGATTCCTTTTTGGCCAGATCTTCTTCCAGCTGTTTGAAAATATTCTTTTCTGTTTCGATCTGTTTTTCCAGTGTTCCGTATTCTTCCCTGATATGCCCGACCCGCTTGACACCCAACTGGATGCTGCGGTTCTTGTATTTTTCTTTCAGGTTGACATAGCGTTGTGTCCGCCTTGCCTGCTTTTCCAGTGCTTTGAGGTTTGATTCGATCTCGAAAAGGAGGTCCTCGATCCGGGCCAGGTCTGCTGTTGTGCTCTTGAGCTTGAGCATCGTCTCATGCTTCCGCTTCTTATACTTGGCGACTCCGGCAGCCTGCTCAAACATCCGGCGCCGGGCATTCTCCTTGTCTGCAAGGATATCATCGACCATGCCTAATGCGATAATGGCATATGAGTTGGACCCGATCCCGGTATCTACAAGCAGGGAGGTGATATCCTTCAAGCGGCAGGTGACACCGTTGAGCTTGTACTCACTGTCACCGTTCCTGTACAACACCCTTGAAATGGCAACGGTCTGATACTCTGTGGGAAGCAGGTTTTTCGTATTGTCAAAGGTCAGTGTCACCTGTGCCATGGCGCCCGGTTTCCGCTTTTTGGATCCGTTGAAAATGACATCCCCCATGCTCTGCAGGCGAAGCTCCTTCCCTTTTTGTTCCCCGAGGACCCATCGGATGGCATCCACGATATTGGACTTGCCGGCACCGTTGGGCCCAACCACACCGATGACATCCTCTTCAAAGTGGATGACGGTGTCAGATGCAAAACTTTTAAACCCTTTTATCTCAAGGCTTTTCAATCTCATGCGAGCAAAAATATTGAAATTTTACATATGATATCCCCATATATCAAAAAATCCATAACATGTTCAAAATGAACCAAATATTATGAATTTTCCTCAAATTTCAGGATCGCGGGATCATACCTCCATTTCATACCATTGTCTGGACCTGAGGTACCAGTTTGTCATGGCGAAAGTCCATACCCAGTAGACGATTTCGGATGCCCAGGCCCAGGTCAGGGGCACGTTGAGGAATTTGATGCCCACGTAGATATAAATGCCGTAGATGAGCGTGGCGACCACCTGTAGTTTGAGACCATACCAGGTGGCACCTGTTCCGGCAAGTCCGTTGAAAAAAACGCTTCCCATAGAGAACAGCCCCAGGATAACGAGGAGGACGTAAAAAATTGGCTGGGTGGCATCCACCAGGCTCATATCTGCGCCACCAAGCAGAGGGTACAACACGACTTTAGGGAAGAAAAGAACGGGGATTGCAAGGATCATGGTGTTTGCAAAAGACACGCCTGCAGTTTTCCGGATGATAGGCAACACGATATGCCTTTTTTGCATCCCGATAAAATTGCTGACGAGCGTATTGATCCCGCTTGCGTATCCCCATGATGGGATGGACAAGACAAGGTAAACCATCCGGACCAGGTTTGAAATGGCCAGCTCACGTTCACCCAGATTCTCGATCAGGCTGAAAAAATACAACCAGCTTCCCAGGCTAAGCACAACCTGCGCCACTACAGGACCGGAGATATTGAAGATTTGCCGGATCAGGGAAAATTGCACTTTGGGGAGCGTAAAAAGCCTGTATTTTCTTGCATTCCGGTCAAAGAGGATATAAATCATAAAGATCACGAATGCCACAACCTCAGCCAGCGTGCTGGCAAGTCCGGCACCTGCGATGCCCATTTCAGGAAATCCCCATTTCCCGAAAATCAGGGCATAGTTGAAAAAAATATTGACAGCTGCCAGGATGAGGGTATCGATCACGATAAAGCTGGTCCGGGCAACGCCTGTATAAAGGGCAATGATGGCGACCCCGATATAGCTGAAAAAGACGCCGTACTTCCTGAATTCGAGGTACTCCAGGCTTTTCTCCTTGATGACAGCAGAGTCAATGGAAAAATCGAAAAAGGCCTGTACGCCATAGAGCATGAAAAGGAACATGATCAGGGCCAGAGCGAGTTCAAAATACAGCATGGCATAAAAGGACTTTCCGATCATGCCGAAATTCTGTTCTCCCAGGCGACGTGCGATCATGATCTGGCCGCCTTTTGAAAAACTGTACCCGATGGCGGCCACCACAAGGTAAAAGACGCCGACAAAGCCGATAGCGGCAAAATCTGATTCACCAACATGGTACAGGAATACGCTGTCCGTCAGTGCGATCAGGTTCTGTACTGCGCTGCCCAGCATGATCGGGACGGAGATAGAGAAGATCTGTTTATATGTCGTATGCAGTCTCACAGGAATGCCTCAAATGTCTTTTTCCGAATCGGGATACGCAGTTAAGCGAATGTAAAATAAAATAATTGACTGCCTCGTGCTTGCCACCGGATGTTTTACCAAGCCTTTACTTGCTTTCCCGAGGGTATGATCCGCCCGTGGCAAACTGACATCGCTTTTTATGAATCATCCTATCTTTGGGCCGGTTCGAACAGTTGCTGTTAACTGCACATGATCCAGAGCCACGGAATGATAACACGAAACTGATTCCTATGTTGGAGAGTAAACTGATGGTGCACAGCCTGGACGCTGGCATTCGTCCGCCTGAGGCACACAAGCACCCGAAAGTCCTGACGACACACGGTCACACACGCATCGATCATTATTACTGGCTGCGGGAAAAGGAAAACCCGGAAGTGATCGCCTACCTGCAGAAAGAAAATGAGTACCGCGAAAAGGTTATGGCGCACCTTGCGGATTTCCAGGAGCAGTTGTTTGAGGAAATGAAGGGAAGGGTCAAGCAGACGGATATGTCTGTTCCATACCTTGATCATGGCTACTATTATTTCACCCGGTATGAGGAGGGGAAAGAATACCCCATTTATGCAAGGAAAAAAGGAACCCTGGAAACGGATGAAGAGATCATGCTCGATGTCAACGAGCTGGCGAAAGATTTTGCATTTTACCAGGTTGGCGGAAGAAGTGTTTCACCAGACAACCGGATCCTTGCTTATGGTGAAGATACCCTGAGCAGGCGGATCTATACGCTCCGGTTTAAAGACCTGGAAACCGGTGAACTGCTCCCGGACCAGGTCCGCAACACGTCGGGAAATGCAGTCTGGGCGAATGACAATCAAACGGTTTTCTATATCGTCAAGGATGACGCCCTCAGGCCCTGCAAGATCTACAAGCACATGCTGGGAACAGACCCGGCAACAGATGAACTGGTTTACCATGAAAAGGACGATACATTCATCGCCTTCATATACAAAAGCAAGTCCAGAAAGTACATCATCTCAGGGTCCTATGCGACGGTTTCACGGGAGTACCGGATCCTGAATGCGGATACGCCCGATGAACCTTTTCGCATGTTTCATCCCAGGGAGCGCAAACTGGAGTACAGCATCGCACATTATGAAGACAGGTTTTTCATCCGGACCAACCTCGATGCCACAAATTTCCGGCTGATGGAATGCCCCGAGGGGGCAACCACTAAGGAAAACTGGAAAGAAGTGATCCCGCACCGGGAGGATGTGCTTCTTGAGGGAGTCGATATCTTCCATGATTACCTTGTCCTTTCTGAACGGATCAAGGGCATTACACAAGTCAGGGTAATCCCGCAAAATGGCGAAGATTATTATATCGACTTTGGGGAGGATGCCTTTATTGCCTACCCATCGGTTAACCTCGAATTCGACACGGACCTGATCCGCATTGGTTTCCAGTCAATGACAATGCCGAACACGACCTATGATTTCAATATGAAGACGCGGGAGCTGATCATGCTGAAGCAGCAGGAAGTGCTTGGTGGCTTTGCGCATGAGAACTATCGGTCAGAGCGTGTCTATGTGGAGGCGAGGGATGGAGCGGTAATTCCTTTATCCGTAGTATACCATAAGGATACCAAATCAGATGGGTCAAGTCCCTGCCTGATATATGGGTACGGTTCCTACGGTGCGAGTATGGAGCCATATTTCAGCCATGTCAGGCTGAGCCTGCTGGACAGGGGTTTTGTCTATGTGATTGCCCACATCCGCGGCGGGGAGGAAATGGGGCGCAAGTGGTATGAAGACGGTAAACTCCTGAAGAAGAAGAACACATTCACCGATTTTATTGATTGCGGCAGGGCATTGGTGGAAAAAGGCTACGCGGCACCAGGACAGCTGTTTGCCATGGGCGGCAGTGCCGGGGGGCTGCTGATGGGTGCGGTCGTGAACATGGAACCTGACATGTGGAAGGGGATCGTTGCCGCTGTTCCATTTGTGGATGTGGTCACGACCATGCTGGATGAAACCATCCCCCTGACCACCGGCGAATACGACGAATGGGGAAATCCGGGTGATGAAAAATACTATGCATACATGCTTTCCTACTCCCCATATGACAACGTGGAAAGAAAGGCGTATCCTCCCATGCTTGTGACCACGGGGCTGCACGACTCGCAGGTACAGTATTGGGAGCCGGCCAAATGGGTGGCCAAATTGAGGGAATATAAATCGGACAAGAACCCGCTGCTCCTGTACTGCAATATGGATACAGGCCACGGAGGCGCGTCCGGGCGGTTTGAACGATACAGGGAAACGGCCATGGAATATGCTTTTTTACTGGATCTGGCAAACAAGCTGGATCAGAAAACCGCTGGATAAATGCAGGACCATTTTGAACTCGAACGGGGCATTCACTACCTCAATTGTGCGTACATGTCGCCTTTGCCAAAGGAGGTCCGGGAGGCTGGGTATGAGAGCATTGAGAGGAAGGTACGCCCCTACAGTGTTGGTGTTGAAGAATTTTTTGATCCAGTGGCTGATGTCCGTAGGCTCTTTGCCCGGCTGATCAATGCCGGGGATCCTGACCGGATCGCGATCATCCCCTCGGTTTCTTACGGGATGGCCAATGTGGCTGCCAATATCACACTTGCCCGCGGAGACAAGGTGCTGATCCTTGAGGACCAGTTTCCGAGCAATGTTTATCCATGGATGGAACTGCTGCATGACCCGGAAGACCTGGTCATTATCCCGAAACCCTCAAGCGGAAATATTTCTGAAGCGTGGACTGACCGGGTGATCGATGGGATTGACCACAGGACGCGCATGGTGGCCCTGCCAAATGTCCACTGGGCATGCGGTACGCGTATCGACCTGGCCGCAATTGGTGCGAGATGCCGTGAAGTCGGTGCCTTGTTCATCATAGACGGGACGCAATCAATCGGTGCCATGGAGTTCGAACAGGAGAAGGTGCAGGCTGATGCTGTCGTTTCTGCGGGGTATAAATGGCTGATGGGCCCATATGGCATCGGGGCCGCATATTACGGACCCTGGTTTGACGATAAAAGGCCTATGGAACACAACTGGATCAACCGGATCAACAGTGAAGATTTCAAGGGCCTTGTCCACTATCAGCCGGAGTTGAGGCCCAAAGGCCTGAAATTCGCCATGGGTGAACAGAGCAATTTTATCCTGATCGCCATGTTCAGAAAGGCCCTGGAACTGGTCCTCGGCTGGGGAACAAAGCGGATCCAGGCGCATTGCAGGGAGATTTCCGGACCGACAATTTCAGTCCTCAGGGAAGCAGGATTCCATATCCCCGCTTCCGGACAAACGGGAAGCCACCTCTTCGGTATTGGCCTGACGCGAGGATTGGATCTTGAACGCCTGAAAAATGTGATGGCTGGGCAAAACCTGTTTGTTTCGTTCCGTGGTAACCAGGTTCGGGTTTCTCCTCATCTGTATAATACACATGACGATTTTGAAGTCCTGAAGGAGGTTCTTTTGCATTGTTGATCAAGCGATAGGTCCAGCCAATGATAAATCGTTCGATCTTTCATCTGTACAGGTATACGCGTATTCGATTATTCTGCTTGAGCACAAACAAGCAAATGAGCAAGAGAACATTCGAATTATTGAATTTTAATAATCGCTGTTCGTGCATGACATTAACTGTCCAGCAAACGGCTATAGATCTCGATGAGTTTACCTGATTCAGCTTGCCATCTGAAGGATTCACGTGCTTGCAGTGCTTCTTTTTTCATCTTTCGAAGCGCTTCATGATCTTCTATGAGGGCATTGATCTTTTCTGCCAGGACAGTTGGCTCTAAGGAGGAAATGCATATTCCGACCGGGTGTTTTTCAAGGATTTCGGTATATGCCGGAAAGCACATGTTGACAGATGGCACGCCGGCATGCATGTAATCAAAAAACTTGTTTGCCAGGGAATAGTAATAATTAAGCGAATCAGGGATCAGCAGGTTCAGCCCGAGCGTTGCCAACGGGGTGATCTCCCTAAGCTCGTCAGGCGTTTTTTTCCCCATGAAGGTGATCCGTTCCTGATGGCCGGTGGAGATCGCCAATTCTCTCAGCATATTGCTCAGGTCTCCTTCACCGACCAGCCACAGTTCGGCATCCCGGATATGCGGCATTGCCTTGATCATTTGCTCCAATCCCCGGCCTGCATTCAGCGCCCCCTGGTAAAGGATGATCCTGAGGCGTTGATCATGTGCTGCCCGGATCCCTGCATTTCCATTTGTTTCATGCATATCTGCTTCCGGCAGATTCCTGATGACTTCGAAATGGGCACCGTAGACCTTTTCCAGTTCTTTTGCAAGCGCCTGGTTGACGGTGTAGCGCAAGGCAAAATGTGGAATTGTGATCCGGCCGATCCGCTTCCATACAGCCTTGACAAAGGGTCTGTCCATGACTTCCGGGACCTCGGTGAAGTACTCATGGGCATCAAAGACCCTGGCTTTTCGTTTGAGTAGACCGATCAGGTGCACAGGAAGTGCTGTGTCCAGGTCACATGCACAAAGCGCATCATGCCGATTGACCAGCAGATAGAGGAAAATGCGCAGGTTGAATTCGATATAAAACAAGGGCCCTTTGCGGAAAAAGCACTTCAGCCGCTTTTGGTTAAATGGTTGTTGTGTCAATGGCAAAGAGCCCGGGAGCACCCTGCCCACCAGGGTAACCGTATAGCCGGCCTTTGCAAGGCTTGTGCTGATCCGGATCATCCGCTGGTCAAAGGTCAGATCATTGACGACAAAAAAGACGATGCTTTTTTTCATTGGCAGACGATTATCCGGGTCCAGGGAATACCCGCTCCAGGCGGATGTGGATCAATTTTTCCCCAGCCAAATATTGCAGTAATTTTTGAATGTGTTGTTCATGGATGGATGGAAATTCACGGAGGAGCACTTTCAGGTCGATGCCGCCATCCGGTATTTTGGCCAGGATACCGGATTTGTCAGGTACCTGCTGCCTGCTTCTTTTCCGGCACAGGTCACAATGACCGCAAGGTGCGGCTCGGTGTTCCCCAAAGTAAGCCAAAATAAAATTTTCACGGCACAAGTCATGTCCGAGGTAATCAACGAGTTTCTGGAGTTGCTGGTACGCCCTGTCCTTCCTGAGCTGGTAGCGTTGCTTGTCAATGCTGAGGTTTCGGTCCTCTACCCTGTCACGCAACATGGTGAGCTGGGGGCTTTCGGATGCTTCCACATACTCGATGATCCCGTCTGCAGCAAGCTGCCTGAGTTGGTTACTGACTGTTTCCCTGGTGACCTGGAGCCTGTTTGCCAGTGTACCCTCATCTATCCGGACAAAATCTGTGAATAACCCTTCATATCCCCGGAGCAATAATTTGGCTAGGGGCTCAAGTTCCTTTTTTCGCAGGTAGTAGTCGTACATCACTTCCTTTGAGACCTTGAATTGTACCCTGCCTGGTGAGTGGATCGCCTCGGAGAGGGAAAACCACCCGTCCTGCTCCAGGATCTTCAGCGCATGGTAAGCCCGGGTTACAGGCAGGTCGTATTTTTTACAGAAAGGGACCAGCGCGAAGGGAATGGTCGTGCCCATGCCGCTGCCAGGCGGGATCCGGGTGAACAGGTTAAGCGCTTTGTAAACCCTGCGGATCTCCGGCATGGACGGAAACCGCTGCTGGTTGCCCTCGATTTGTTTTTCTATATCCGAGTTGTGGTAGAGCAGGATGCAATAGCCGGTTTTACCATCCCTGCCTGCCCTGCCTGCCTCCTGGTAATAATCTTCAAGGCTGGGGGGTGGCTCATAGTGGATGACAAGACGCACATCCGCTTTGTCGATACCCATGCCAAACGCATTTGTGGCGACCATCACCCGGCAACTTCCCTTTTGCCAAGCATCCTGGACGGAATTTCGTTCTTCCATTTTCAGCCCTGCATGATACGCTTTGGCAGCGATTCCCCGCCGGGCCAGCAGGTCGGCAATTTCTCGCGTTTTTTTTCTGCTCCGCACGTACACGATCCCGCTGCCCGAGGTCTGGCTGAGGATATGCAGTAATTTCCCGACTTTATCTTCCGTCCTGTATACGAGGTAGTTCAGGTTAGACCGGGCAAAGCTGGCAATATACCTGGAGGGTGTTTGCAGCTCAAGGCTGTCAGCAATTTCTTCCCTGACCTTGCTTGTGGCTGTTGCCGTCAGTGCGATAAAGGGCACATTTGGGTGCAGCTCCCTGATTTTCGAGATTTCCAGGTAGGGTGGCCGAAAATCATGTCCCCACTGTGAGATGCAATGAGCCTCGTCCACAGCAACCAGGGATAACTTCATCTTGCGGATCCGCTCAAAGGCGATGGGTGTCTGCAGGCGTTCCGGGGACATGTATAACAGTTTCGTGTCACCGTAGACACAGTTATCCAGGATCCGGTCGATTTCCCTTGGGTGCATGCCGCTGTAGACGGCCGCTGCCACCACACCCCGTGCCCTCAGGTTGGAGACCTGGTCCTTCATCAATGCGATCAGCGGGGAGATGACCAGGCAAATTCCTTCACTTGCAACGGCCGGCACCTGGTAACAGAGTGATTTTCCACCTCCGGTGGGCATGAGCGCCAGGACGTCTTTACCAGCGAGAAGGTCTAGGATGATCTCTTCCTGGGGTGGCCTGAAAGATGTGTATCCCCAAACCTCCCGGAGTGCTGAATGTATGGCAGCTGCACACCCTTCCATAGGATTAAAATTTCGGGCACTTCATGCGGGCACCACCCGCACCTGGCTGATTGTCTCTTGATAGCGCATAACCGATGCTGATGAGTCCAGTAAAATAGGAATCAAAGGTGTCGGGGTTCCCCCTTCGTGTGCCCGTGGAGACGATTACCGGTTCTGTGCCCAGATATTCCCCGGTCCGGTTAGCGAGAGCTGCCGTGAGCGGGCCCCTTTCCTCCAGCAGAACCGGATACGTGACCGATGTGCCCCCGACATCATCGAGATAGTCACTGCGCGTCAGGTGCCAGGCTGCCTCCAGAGTAAGCGTCAAGCCATCTGCCAGGTTCATTTTCAGTCCACCTCCCACCGGGAAGCATATTTGGAACCTTTGATAGGGTTGTTTTTCGGGAAACTGGTCAAGGCCCTGGCCTTCTGTGCCGAGGGGCTGGAGTGCATACCACGTGCCTTCATAATCTGCCTGTGGGTTGAAGCGCATAATACCGATACCTGCGGCAATGAACGGGGACAGACGCTCCGATTCATCTCCGGGAATAAATCCCAGTATGTTCCATTCCAGGCGTGTGTCAAACTGAAGTACCGGGGATCGGAAACTCAGGTTTCTCCTGCGAATGGCTTCACTTGAGGAGATGCCATCATCCCCGCGAAGCATGGTGAACATGAGATCTGCCCGGATGTCAAATGTACGGTTGGGATAATATTTGATGCCCCCGTGAATGGCCCCGCCAAATAAAACCTTGAAACCATCTGCGAATTCATAGGAGGCAAGGTCGCCAAAATAGCTGGTCAACCCGACACCGATATTCGGCTCAAATACCTGGGCCCTTGATTCCCTGGCAATAAAGGGGATTGTGAGCAGGCTCCAAATCAGGAGTGCGGTGTACGTAATGCCTGTATATCGCCTTTTGATCAAGGTTCTTGCCATGTCGAAGGAACAAAGGAACAAAAATGTCTAATAATTAAGGGGGTTGATCGATTAGTCGAGAATCAAATTCGTTATTCTCAGTTGGATAACGTCTTTTTGCGCTGGTTCATTATATCCCTGATCCCGGAATAAGGCATCCGGAAGGGCAGAAAACACTCTGCAGGTTTTCTGCGTTACTCTGTACAATTAAATCGTGTAAATATTGAAATCTGCTTACCGGATAAAGAATGTGATTATCACCCTTTCCGGGTTCGTGTTCCCTGTCTTTTCCATCTTCTCGCAAGGGCCTCCCCCGGAGAACTGGTATCACCTGAGTCCGGAAAAGTCAGGATTCAATGGGATCGGGCTTGAAGAAGTTTACCGGGAATTTCCGATTGACCAAAAAAGCCAGCCAGTGATCGTGGCTGTACTGGATACCGGTGTTGACATTGACCATGAAGACCTGAAAGATGTCATATGGGTCAATGCGGACGAGATTCCGGATAACGGACAGGATGATGATGAAAATGGATACGTGGATGATGTGCACGGGTGGAATTTTATCGGCTCTGCTGACGGATCGAATGTCATAAAAGAAACACTTGAAGTGACAAGGCTGTATGGCAGGCTGAGGGAAAGGTTTGAGGGTGCAGATGTTTCAAGCCTTTCCCGGAAAGAGAGAAAACAATATGATCAGTACCTGGAGTACAAGCAAGTCGTCGAAAAGAAACGGAAATCGGCCAGGAAACAAATTGAAGAGTACAAGAGGCGGGAGGAATGGATCAACAGTTTGCTGGTGGCAGCCCTGGAGGCTGCAGGTGACACGATCGTAGACCAAACCCTGGTGGAGACTTTGCAGGCAGCGGATGATGAAGTGCTGTCATCAGCTGCGGGGCTGCTTGAAAGTATCCTGGAGCAGAAAATTGATGAGCTCTACCTGTCAGAACTTATCGGACTCATCGGCCTTGACTTTCAGGCTGCACGTGCACACTTTGAAGAAGAACTTGAATATACCTACAACCCGGAATTTGATTCCAGGGCAATTATCGGGGATGATTATGACGATCCTGAAGATCGCTACTACGGAAACAGTGCCGTCGGAGGGGATTTTTCCTTTCACGGGACACATGTCGCGGGTATCATCGGAGCTGTCAGGGATAATGAAACAGGTGTGGATGGCATTGCCGGCAATGTCCGCATCATGCCTGTGCGCATGGTGCCAGATGGGGATGAACATGACAAGGATGTTGCAAATGCGATCCGGTATGCGGTCGACAATGGTGCTCAGGTGATCAACATGAGTTTCGGCAAAGGGCAAAGCTGGGACAAAAGGATTGTGGACAAGGCAGTCAGATACGCATTGAAAAATGATGTGCTCCTGATCCATTCGGCAGGAAATTCTGGCAGGGAAAATTTTGCGGACAATAACTTCCCGAATCCATTCTTTGACCGGAGATTTATCTTCGGCAGAAAACGCGCCCCCAACTGGATTGAAGTGGGTGCTGTATCATACACTCCAGGGAAGAAGGCTGTGGCCGGCTTTTCCAACTACAGCCAGGACCGTGTCGACCTGTTTGCTCCCGGCGTTGCCATCTACAGCACTGCGCCGGATGACAGTTATGCATATGCGCAGGGCACGAGCATGTCCGCGCCGGTCGTGACGGGCACTGCCGCGCTCCTGCGGGCGTATTTTCCTGAACTCAAGGCTGTTCAGGTGAAGGAGATCCTGATGCATTCCGTTCGACCTATTTCAGGAAAAGTCATTCAGCCGGGGACCTCTGAGCTCGTTGACGGGAGCGAGTTATCCGTATCCGGTGGAATGCTGGATGCCTATGCTGCGTTCAAGCTCGCTGCACATACAAAAGGAAAAAAGAAGCGGAAGAAGGTGAAAGACCTGCGTTCCTGAAATCAGGGCCTGATGATGATCTCTTTCACATAGTCTTCCCGGAGTTCACCATTCACAATCGCTTTGACATTTTCTTTTGCGAGGTGCATTTCATTACGGAGTGCTGAAGAGTCAAGGAACATGGTGAGCACGCCATTCCGCAGGCTCAGTTTACGGGTATAGTCATGAACGGTTTTCCCAAAGAGCTTTTCCCAGGAAGACTCGAGCTTTTTCTGGTAAAGTTTCTCCTTTACCTGCTCGCCCCGCGTAAATGAGCGGATCAGATCGCCGATTTTTTGTTCATTGTGATCCATTGGGGGGAAATTACAACATTCAAATTACAAGTTCCAAAAGAATTCCAAATTTCAAATTCCAGACAAAGTTGACCT
>JARQTN010000037.1 GCA_029976695.1 Lewinellaceae bacterium | reverse complement strand
CAGGATACCATTGGGTGAAATTCCGCGTTTCAAATGCACAATTTCCAAACGGGATCCAATATTCAGATTTCAAACGTTTCATTTCAATCTGGCTTTTTGGGCACCGGGTAAACGTACAGAATACCACAGGCCTTGCTGGATAAGGGCTCTGGTAAACGTGCAGGATACCTTGAGGAAAATTCCGGAGTTCATTTTCCAATTGAAATTCAAGGATGCAACACCATCAAAATGAGCATGGATATTTATGCAATCCTTCAATTTTCAGGATTGATTCATGAATGTTTGGGATTCCCTTATTTTCGTATGCAAATCTATACATCAACCATGCGGTGGCTCCCGGTCCTCTTGCTCTTCATATGGCCATATCTGGCGTATCCGGTTTTCGGTCAAACCGGCTATGTGCTGGATTCAATTGAAGTGATTGCATCACGCGTCCCTTTAAAGGTCAGGGAAACAGGGCGCAACATCTCCGTTGTCACCTCACGCCAGATCGCGGATATGCCCGTCAATTCGATCGATGAAGTACTCCAGTCGGTTCCCGGCCTTGAAGTACAGTCCAGGGGCGGGTTTGGTGTGCAGGGTGACATCCTGATGCGGGGTTCCACTTTCACGCAGGTCTTGGTCCTGGTGGACGGGATGAAAATGAATGATCCCCTGACGGGCCATTTCAACAGTTACATCCCGGTCACGCTGCCCGAGATCGAGCGGATCGAGATCCTGCGCGGAGCTGCTGCAGCGCTCTATGGTGCAGACGCGGTAGGCGGTGTCATCAATATCATTACAAAGACATTTTCCGAAAATTCAAACCCCCGGTCATTGGGGGGCAGCCTCCAATACGGCCAGCATGAACTGGTCACCGGCAACATGGGCTTTTTCACAAAAGAAGGCAAGTCCGCCTTTGGTGGGGGATTTTCCCTGAACCAGTCAAAGGGGCAACCGATCGGTGAACGGGTTATTGACCCATCCACCACACTTGAAGCATACCGTACGTCATTTGATCTCAAGACGTTTGGTTTTTCCTTTTCCCATGCATTCAGCCGAAAACTATCGCTGCATGCACGGACATCCTATGACTACCGGGATTTCGATGCGCGCTACTTTTATACCAGCAGCGCGTTGGATAAATCCGTGGAAAGAGTGGCCAACTGGTGGAACCAGGTCCAACTGAAACACATCAGCAACAAAGGAATCACAGATCTCAATGTCGCTTACAAGAACAATACCGACGAATTTGTATTCAGTCCTGATTTTCCCTCCACAAATGAGCACCGGACGCAGTTCCTGAACATGACCGTGAACCACCTCAGGGAGCTCAATGCGGCTCTCACCCTCATGGGGGGCCTCCAGGCTGACAGGAGGATGATCGAAAGTAATGACCGGGGCAATCACCAGGATTGGCACTTTGGAGTGTACGGGATGGGTGTATACCGAAAAAATCTGCTTAACCTGACGGTCAGCCTGCGCGGTGATTATGACGAGAATTACCAGTTTGAAGTGTCACCCCAGATCAATATGTCCATTATACTTGAGGATCTAACCATTCGTGGATCGGTGGGCCGGAGCATCCGTGCTGCCGATTATACCGAGAGGTTTGTTTCAAACAACCTGCAGGAGCTGACCCCGGGCAGAAACCTGGGAAATCCGGATCTGTTGGCCGAGACTGGTTGGTCCGAAGAACTGGGCCTCGACATCCGCATCATCCCGGGGTGGTGGATCAAGGCAACCGGATTTGCCCGCCAGTCAGACAATTTGATCGACTATGTGATGGCCAATGAAAAAGAAATCGGATCGGTGAGTGAAACAGGCAGCTTGCAACCGAATGCCGACTACTTCTTTGCACAAAACATTGCAGATGTCCGGACTGCGGGATTTGAAGTTGAATCAAACATTTTGATCCCAACAGGTGAAAATTCTTCCCTGGAGTGGACTGCTGGATATACATACTTGAATACAACGAATCAGGAAGGCATCCTGTCTGTATACCTTTCCAACCACGCCAGGCACCTGGTCACTACCCGTTTTGCAGCCCGCTTTGGCAAATTCGACTTTGCTTTAAACGGTATATACAAGAACCGGAATATCCGCCTCGCGCCTGCCATAGACAGCGAGCTTTTACCGGACTACTTCGTGTGTGACCTGCGTACAGCATTCCAATTCATGAATCACCTCAAGGTCCAGCTCCAGGTGCGGAACCTGTTTGACCTCCGATACCAAAACATCCTCGGCGCCCCCATGCCGCGCAGGTGGGTGATGGCGGGTTTTCAGTGGCATTTTGAATAGCGTACGCGACTGTCACGCCGGGCGCGTGACACGCACTTCTCCCGTGTACCCGAAAGCACCTATATTGTGGAAAACCCGGTCCTCAATAGCATATTTGGTTTGAAATGCGACCTTTAACATAGTAAATCCATACCCGTCAGATATGAAGTTCCTCCTTTATCTTGCCATGATTGGTGCAGGCATGTGGATCCTGACTGAAATCCTCGAAATCTTTTCAGAAACTGGTTCCACACCGCTTAGCCTGTGGTTGACTGCGTTCTGGCATCCAATCCTTGCCCTTGGATTCTACGGATTACACAGGGGACACTCTTTTCCAAGAAACCTGCTGAGCATGGCCGGTGTGATCCTGATCATCATTTCACTCCTTGGATTTGCGCCTGTTCCGATCCTGATGATGCAAAAATCAGTCACCACTTTCCCGGCGATGCTCGAAATGTATCCGATCCTGAAAATATTTGGACTTGTTTCGGTCATCGGGTATGTCATTTTTAGCATTTCCATGCTCCGGACGAAATACTATCCGAAATGGATGGCATATGCTTTGATCGCCTGTGTATTTCTTGCGATGTTCCAGGTGTCTATCGGGCTTCCGGAAATCGTTCAGCATCTTTCGTTCATGACACAATCTGCAGTCATCATCAGCATGGCAGGATTTGTACTCAGGGAAGGATGATGTTGATGAAATTTCAGGTTTCAAATCACAAGCTCCAAATGAATTTCAATGACCCAAATCGCATATTCCAAACATTGCATATTTTCCTGTCAATCCTGTTCCTGGATCAGGCAGCAACTTTCTGCGGGTGTCGGGATGCAATCCGTCGAATGAATGGATGAGCCGAAGGAAAATTCAAGCGATTGGTAAAAGTGAAGTATACCAGAGGCCTTACCCAGCAAGGGCTATGGTAAACGTACAGGATACCCGGGAGAGAAATATTCAACTTCCAGATCACAAGTTCCAAAAGAATTCCAATGAACCAAATCGCATAATCCAAACGAAATACGCAGAGCTGGCAGAGCTGAATTGAAATGCTAATTTTTAACACTTACTGATCGAATTAATACCTCGATAAATTTGTTTTGAAAGTGAATTTCTGCTTCTTATCAATAAGATGTGGAATGAAGCCTTTTTTGTACTTTGAAAAGACAATCAATCAGAAATCCATGCACGTAAAGCGAATGCATAACAAAGGCCGAACAAATCGGCAAACCGTCCATAGATCATGAACAGAAACGTCCTGGACGGCGTAAAGCCATCAGAAATCACCTTCACCCGGGAGATCACACAACTCAGTGAAATGGTCCGGGACAAATCCCTCTCCCTCATTGACCGCATTGAGTCCTTCGATGATATCATCAGCCTTGAAGTAGGCGATACAACTTTGTCCAGGGCACGCAACCTGGAGCGCGAATTTGATTTTCGGCAGCTTTACCTGAAATATGAGGGAGAAAACCTGACCGGGACGCAAAAGGACCGGATCGCCTTTGCACAGGTACAGGATGCCCTGAGACGCGGATACGATACGGTTGCCGTCGCCACTTGCGGCAATTACGGAGTAGCCGTTTCCTGTGCAGCTTTCCTTGGCGGACTCCGCTGTAAAGTTTTCATCCCTGAAGGATATCATACTACGCGCATCAAGGAAATGGAAACGCTTGGCGCCGAGATCACACGGTGGCCGGGCACGTACGAAGATTCCGTGGTTGCATCTACCAAAAAATCAAGCCAGTATAAATGGTATGACGCAAATCCGGGCGGCGCAAACACCCCGCTGCAGATCAAGGCGTATGCGGACATCGCCTTCGAGATCTATGACCAGCTCCGGGATGCCCCCAAATACGTGGCATGCCCAGTTTCGAACGGGACCCTCCTGGCTGGCGTGTACCGCGGGTTCGTCTCACTATATAAAAGGGGCAAAACATCGCGTGTACCGATCTTCGTGGCCGGATCTTCCGCACACAAGAACCCGATCGTTGTTTCGTGGAAGTCGGGATTAAAAAACTGCATCGACATCGAGCCAGAACTCATCAGGGAAACTGCCGTAAATGAACCCCTGATCAACTGGCACAGCTTCGATGGCGATGAGGCGTTGTACGCCTTATGGAGATCCAACGGGTATGCCTCCCATATCAGTGACCGGAAAATGAAATCGATGAGCGCATTTATCCTGAAAAAAGAAGGGTTCAGGATCCTGCCAGCCTCTTCAGCAGGACTGATTGCACTGCTCGCTCTGCACGAAAAGGAAAAACTCATCAACGACAGGTACGTCGCAATCCTGACCGCAAAATACTGAACAATGGAAAGTGATATATCCCTGAATAATATTCAATTTTTCACGATAAATCATCAAAACGAATGAAAAAACCCATAGATGGCAATGCGATCGTCTATGCCGACAATGCTTTCAACACGCCTAACGGAAAGACAGCCCACGGGTTGGTCCGCTTCACCGAAAGATACAAGGTGGTCGGGGTGATCGACAGGAAATATGCCGGGCAGGATGCAGGCATGGTGCTGGATGGCAAGGCAAATGGAATCCCCGTGTTCAGCGACCTTTCAATTGCACTGAACAAGCTGCAGGAGGAAGAAAAGCCAGAATTTTTTGTGATTGGCCTGGCGCCCGATGGAGGACGGTTGCCCGGGGATGCGAGAAATGCGATCATTGACGCCCTGGAACATGAACTGCATGTCGACTCCGGGCTGCATGACTTTTTATACAAGGATCCCCGCATCATGGATGCTGCCGCAAGGCACCTATGCAACGTCCGGGATATCCGGCGCACCCCAGAACGGGAAGACCTCCATTTCTTTACCGGGAAGATCGAGGAGGTGGATTGCCTGAAGATCGCCCTGTTAGGTACGGACTCGGCCATTGGTAAAAGGACGACCGCATGGATCCTCGTCCACGGGTTCAGGGATGCAGGCCTGAAATCTGAAATGGTCGGTACGGGGCAAACTGCCTGGATGCAGGGCGCCAGGTATTCCATGATCATGGACAGCTGCATTAACGATTTCGTTTCGGGAGAAATCGAACACGCCGTTTATGAGGCATGGAAAAATGAATCGCCCGACCTGATCGTCATTGAAGGCCAGGGCAGCCTGATGAACCCGGCATATCCCGGCGGTTTCGAGATCCTCGCTGCCGGCAGGCCCGATTATGTCATCCTCCAGCATGCCCCGAAACGAGAGGAATATGATGGATTTCCTGGCTACCGGATCCATCCCCTTCCGGAACAGATCCGGGCCATTGAAGTGATCTCGGGAAAAAAGGTCATTGCCATCACGGTCAACCACGAGGAAATGAAGAAGGAAGAGATCCTCCCCGCCTGTACTGCCATTACAGCAGAAACCGGCTTGCCTGCATTTGATGTATTGGCCTTTGGAGCCGAACCCATGGTTGATCTTGTAAGATCTTATTTGAAATGACCCGGCTCGAGGATTTCCTGGTTATCGATAAACTGCAGGTCCATGAACTGGAGGTTGAACCGAAGCGCGTTCAGGCGATGTACAGTGTCACATTGCCGTCTGGGGAAGTCCATTCTGCCTCGCTGATCTACTCATACGAGCATCCATATTTCAATCCCGGAAAACCCGAAGATATCAACCTGGCCACTATGATGACGGCGCAGGTCGCCCTGAATTACGGGCTTTTCTGCCGGGAAATCGAATTTGACGGATTGTTTGACCATCCTGACCGCCAATTTATCCAGGCGATGATGGAAAATACGAGCCGCGAGATCCTGACAAACAAACTGTTGGTCAAAAACGAATTCCTGCTTCCGCCTTTTATTAATTTAACTGCCGAAAAACGGGAAAGATATACTCAGGCAAAAATTACATTCTCAAATGCCCATTTTGGCCGGGCAGTTCCCGAGAAAAAGGAATCCCACCCGGACCGAAACAAATTTGCCATCCTGAGCAGCGGGGGAAAGGACAGCTTGCTGACATACGGTCTCGTCCGTGAATTCGGGGAACCTTTCCCCATTTTCATCAATGAATCCGGACGCCACTGGTTCACTGCGGTCAATGCATATCGGTACATGAAGGAAAAAGAGCCGAATACCTCCAAGCCCTGGTGCAACAGTGACCGGGTATTTAACTGGATGCTCAAGCACCTCTTATTTATCCGCAAGGACTATGCGAACATCCGCTCAGACATGTACCCGGTGAGGCTCTGGACAGTGGCTGTCTTCCTGTTCGGCACTCTCCCTATTGTGCGGAAAAAGAATATCGGGCATGTGCTCATCGGCGATGAATACGATACCACGTTGAAGCACAACCTTGGCGGCATCTCGCATTACAAAGGGCTCTACGATCAAAGCAAATATTTCGACAATGCGATGACGCGGTACTTCCGCCAAAAAGGCTGGAACATCTACCAGTATTCCATGCTGCGCAGCCTCTCCGAATTGCTGATCATGAAGATCCTGGTCAATCGGTATCCAGAATTGCAAATGCACCAGGTTTCATGCCATGCAGCACATGAAAAAGACGGGCGGATGCATCCCTGCGGTAAATGCGAGAAATGCCGGCGAATCATCGGCATGATCTCATCCCTGGGCGGCAATCCGCAAAATTGCGGGTATACGGATGATCAGGTAAGGTTGGGTTTGAAAGCCCTCGCGTCAAAGACCATCAAGCAGATCGGCAGCGACGCGGGACACCTGTATTTCCTTTTGCACGGAAAAGGATTGCTGCCATACAATGATTTTATCAGAAAAGCGGCGAGCCCCCACCCGGAGATTATGAAACTTCGGTTTGACAGGGAAAGGAGCAACCTGGAGGACTTGCCCAAGGAAATCAGAAAACCACTATTTGGAATCCTCCGGCAATACGCTGACGGTACAGTTGAAAGGAAAGCAGCTGGATGGGAGGAAATAGATGATCTGGAAACGTATCTTTCAAAGATCAATTATAAATACAATGAAAAATAACCAGAAAAGGAATTTTCTCTGGGAGACCATGACATGGCCTGAAATCGAGGAACGGCTCAACTTTATGGACACGGCCATTTTGCCACTCGGCGCCATCGAGCAACACGGTCCGCATTTACCGGTTGATGTAGATTACTTTGATGCATACTACATGGCCATCAAGGTTGCAGAAGCATGCAGCAACCCAAAGCCGTTTGTGCTTCCGGCCATCCCGTACGGTGTATCGTACCACCATAGTGAATTCAAGGGAACCATCAGTGTCACCAACAATGCATTATCCGCTTTGATCTATGATATCGGCATGAGTCTCGCGCATAACGGGATCAAGAAACTGATCCTGATGAACGGGCATGGGGACAACAAGCCAACGCTGACTTATGCTGCCCAGATGATCAACCGGGATGCCCGCATCTTCGTTTGCGTCGAGACGGGAGAAACATCGGATATTGACCTGTATGATCTGATCGACACACACAATGACATACACGCCGGAGAAATTGAGACAAGTACAACCCTTGCCATCCGGCCGGAACTGGTTGATATGTCAAAGGCTGTGGATGAAACCCTGAATCTCGATAACCAGTACCTAGACTTTACCTCAGACCGGGGTGTGAGCTGGTATGCGCATACGCAACGGCTGTCATCTTCTGGGGTGATGGGAAATGCGCAGAAGGGAACGGAAGAGAAGGGGAAAGTCATGTGGCGTATCATGATCGAAAAAATGGTAGAATTTGTGGAAAGCATCAAAAGCACACCATTGGCACAACTTTATCAAAACCGATACTGATTTGAGAATCACGGATATTCAATTTACCCGCCTGGACCTGAATCTTAAAGAGCCCTATACGATCGCTTACGAAACCGTTTCCTCCTCGGCAAATATCATCCTGCACATCAAGACAGACAATGGATTCGAGGGTTGGGGATGCGCGGCACCGGACAGGGAGATAACCGGGGAAACGCCCGAAAGTGTGATCAGTCACATCGAGAGTACGGTCGCCCCATTACTGGAGGGTAAAACGCCGTTTCAAATTGCCCGTGTGGGCCACCTGCTGAGGAAGCGTATTCCGGAGGCAAAATCATGCAGGGCAATGGTGGATATGGCTCTGTATGACCTGCTTGCGCGAAAAGCGGGGATACCGCTTTACCAGCTCCTTGGCGGATATCGGGATAAAATGCAGACCAGCATCACCATCGGGATAATGACTTTGCAGGAAACCATTGAAAAAGCAAGGGAATTTCAGCAAAAGGGGTTCCGGGCTCTCAAGTTGAAAGGCGGCCTCTCACTGGAGGAAGATATTGAGAAGGTACACCGACTC
>JARQTN010000036.1:19307-33529 GCA_029976695.1 Lewinellaceae bacterium | reverse complement strand
CTGAAAACCTGCGAAAATGGGGAAGAACTGGGGACCCGGATCGTGATCGAAGGGACCGATGTGAAAAAGCAGGAGCCGTGCCAGAGCCTCCCGGGGACCAGCCTGACAGTGAAGAACCTGTTTTTCAATGTGCCGGCAAGACGGAAATTCCTGAAGTCTGACCCGGTTGAAATGAAGCATATCCTCGATGAGTTCCAGCACATTGCACTGGCATACGAACATATTTCTCTTTCCCTTTATCACAATGACAACGAGATCTATCAATTGCCGGCTTCGAATCTGCGCCAGCGGATCCTGGGGATTTTCGGGAAGCGGTATAACGAACACCTCGTCCCGATCGAGGAACAATCCAGTTATGTGACGATCACGGGGTTTATCGGCAAGCCGAAACTGGGTAAAAAGACCCGGGGGGACCAGTACCTGTTTGTCAACCACCGGTTCATCAAGAGCCCCTACCTGAACCATGCCGTCAGGTCAGCCTATGAGGATATCCTTCCTTCGGGGCTGCACCCGTTTTACGTGATCTTCCTGGAGATCGAGCCGGAGCGCATAGACATCAACGTCCATCCCACGAAGGAACAGATCAAATTTGAGGATGAGCGCCTGATCTACAATTATGTCCGCGTGGCGGCAAGGCATGCATTGGGCAAGTACAGTATTGTGCCGACCATGGATTTTGAGTCCGTATCGCCCATTGACATGCACCAGGGCGGGATGCGCAAGGATCAATCAGGGCCTTTCGGGAGCATGGGTAAATTCGAACGCGAGCCTTTCTCGCAAGGGCCCTCAACCACGCATATCGAACGGGAGAACCTCCACAATTGGGAAAAAGTGTTTGAAAACATTGAAGGATTCTCTATTGAATCCGGGAGGGATCTGAGCGGGCAGGAAGGGCCCTCGGTGATCCCTTCACAGGTTGAAGCGAGCATTGATGATGAACAGGAGATGCGCTACAAGGCGCCGTTCCAGGTACATGACAGTTACCTCATCGCACAGATCAAGTCCGGCGTGCTGATTGTTGACCAGCAGGCTGCGCACGAGCGGATCCTCTATGAACGTTACCTTGACGCATTGAGCGACCAACGGAGCATGACGCAAAAGACCCTGTTTCCAAGCACGATCAGGCTGTCGCCTGCTGATGCAGAAGCCGCCAGGGAAGTGCTTCCGCTGATAAACCAGATGGGCTTTGAAGCTGAGGATTTTGGCCAGGATACGATCATCATCCATGGTGTGCCGGCACATATGCATCCGGAGGAAGATCCGTCCGCCGTATTTGCCAAAGTGATGGAAAGCTATCAGAAAGAAATCCCGAACGCAGGCGAAATCTCCGATAAAGTGGCGAAATCCATGGCCGTGCACACTGCGGTAAAGCGGGGAAAAAGGATGGACGCCGATGAAATGCAGTTGTTGATCGATGCACTTTTTGCCTGTGAAAATCCATATAAAAGCCCTGCCGGTCGAAACTGCTTCATCACAATCGAACTGACAGAGCTCATTCGGCGTTTTACTTCAGGATAAAAAAGAGAATATGTTCCCAAGACTGACCGGGGTAGTCAAAAACCTCATCATCATAAACGTGATCGTATATTTCGGGGCCATCCTGATTGAGCAGATGTCGGGCATTCCCCGGGAAATTTTGTACATGTGGCCTCCCAACTGCCAGCAATCCGTGCCCTGGGGGGCGCCATTTCAACCCTTCCAGGTGGTCAGCCACATGTTCATGCATGGCAGTTTGTCCCATATCCTGTTCAATATGCTGACGCTCTATTTCCTCGGCCCCATGGTTGAATACAGGATCGGCCCGAAGAAGTTTCTGATCGTCTACCTGCTTTCCGGTTTTGGGGCGCTGGCCCTTCATTTCCTCCTGGTCTACATGCCCCTGGGTATGCAGGGCGTTCCCGTTGTAGGTGCATCTGGTGCGGTCTACGGGGTGCTGATCGCGTTTGCCTACCTTTTCCCGGACATGAAGCTGATGCTGTTGTTTCCGCCCATCCCGATCAAGGCAAAATACCTGGCACTGGGTTTGATCGTATTTGGCCTGTTTGCCGGGACTTCAGGCGTACAGCAGGGCGTTGCGCACTGGGCACACCTGGGCGGGGCCCTGACTGCCTTTATCATCCTGGTCATCTGGAAGAAGAGCGGCAAGCTGTACGGTTAGAATGAACTTTCCTGTTTTTCACGGGTGATTTGAAAAACCTGTACATGAAAATGTACGTTATATCTTAAATTCGGCTTAAAGAGAATAATCAATATGTTGCAATCCATTGTAGATGATGTCAGGGAGCAGTTCCGTCTGGGGAACATGATCACCCGTATCATCATTGTCAATGTGGCCGTCTTTATCCTGATCAATCTCGTCAACCTGTTCTTTACGCTGACTTCCGGTTTTGAGCCGGGTGACCAGTTCGGGAAAATCGTCCGCTATGTGTTCCTGCACCAGGACCTCGTCTTCGACCTGAAGCATCCCTGGGTGATCATCAGCTACATGTTTGTCCACATCGGTTTCTTTCATATCCTCTGGAATATGCTGCTGCTGTACTGGTTCGGCAGGATCGTCGGGGATTTTATTGGTGACCACCGTGTCCTGCCCATCTATTTGCTGGCCGGGATCATGGGCGGGCTGGTCTACCTGATCACGGCCCCCCTCATCTACCCGGGCGGAGGATCGACGGTGCATGGCGCCTCAGGTGCTGTCATGGGCGTGATCGTCGTGGCCGGCATGATCGCCCCGGATTACAGCATGCGCCTGCTTTTCATTGGTGATGTGAAACTGAAATATATCGTGATGGCGCTGGTCTTCATCGACCTTCTTGCAATTGCAAACATGAGCAATGTCGGCGGCCATTTTGCACATATCGGCGGGATGCTTTTCGGCGTGTTCTACATCAGGATGCTGAAAGATGGAAACGACCTTGCCGTGCCCGTCAACAGGCTGATCGAATGGTTCAAATCACTTTTCCGGGAGGAACCGCAGAAAAAAGAGGTCAAGCCAAAGAAACAACGGAAGGTTTTCGTGCGCTACCGGAACGAAAAAGGGGCTGCTGCTCCCAAGGATGATGCCCCGGAGGATTTTCAGGACAGGGTGGATGCGATCCTGGACAAGATCAAGGCGGAAGGTTATGAGAGCCTCACCGATGAAGAGAAGGAATTCCTCTTTCGGGCAAGTAAAAAATGACCGGTGAAGTATATCAGGAAGTTCGGGTTCATCCTAAATCTGATCGCAGTTTTCGGGCTCTTCATTTCTTACCTGAGTCCTTTCATGGATCCTGTGCATTTTTCATTTCCGGCGATCGTCAGCCTCCTGTACCCCTATTTTCTGATTGGCAATATCCTGTTTGTCCTCCTGTGGGCTTCCCTCCGCCATCAATATATCCTCATCAGCCTGCCTGCTCTCCTCCTTGGGTGGAACCTGCATGGCCGGTTTGTCCAGTTTTCCATGGGTGCCGCCCAGCCAAAGGCTGAAGAGAAGGTCATTCGCTGCATGGCATATAATGTCCGTTGGCTGCGCCACGTCCCGCCATATGAACTGGGTCGCTCCAGGGAAAAGATCGCGCACATGGTTGATAAAATCCGCAAGGATGCGCCCGCTCTTGACCTCTTCTGCATGGAGGAAGGCGGGCACGGAGACCAGATCGGGCAGGCATTGGGCATGCCGCATTTTGTCAAGGCGGAGAAAATGAGTACCTGGCTGCTCTCGAGGTATCCCATCCTGCAGTCCGGAACACTATTCCAGGAGAATTCAGACAGGGGTTTTGCTGTTTGGGCAGATGTGCAGATGCATGGGGATACGATCCGGGTATTCGGTCTGCACCTCAAGTCAAACAGGATCACATCCGAAGCTGAGGAGCTCATGGGGGATATCCGTTTCAGGGAGCGTGCCACCTGGATCCGTGTCCAGGATATCCTGACAAAGTACGGCAACACAACGGCCGTCCGGGCTGCCCAGGGCCGGAAACTCCGCGCAGAGATGGACAGATCGCCCCACCCCGTGATCGTGTTCGGCGACTTCAATGATACTCCGTTTTCACGTGCCTACCAGGTGATCCAGAAGGGGCTCGCCGATTCTTTTGTTTCTGCGGGTAAGGGGATCGGGACGACCTATGCCGGCCAGCTGCCCGCACTGCGCATCGATTATGTCCTGGCTGACCCGTCATTCAGGGTACTCAGCCATGAGACGCCCCGCTGGGACTATTCCGATCACTATCCGGTGATTGCCACACTCGGATTGCGGTAGGTTTTTAACAGGATTGTAAGAAAAGTGCCCTGCATTTATCATTTCATTAATAGTTTTCCCTGAAACCTTCCATTCTTCTGTGCGTCAAATGAGTATCCGATCGGGACAAAGATCCATTCACTCATTTAAACACGGAAAACATGAAAACCGAAGAGAAGCAAAATATACAAAGGAACAGGGCCACTGGCATGCGCATTTCTGTTGCCATCCATCTTGCACTGCTGGTCCTTGCACTGGTTCCCCTGATTTCCGCAGGAACAGCAAGCAAGAAGGACGAGGCGATGATCATCCCGGTTGATTTTCGTGCAGCTGAGGGACATCCCGAAAAGAGCCTCCAGGCAAAGGCAATGCAGGAAAGCTCTGAAGTACGGCCCGTTGCTAAAGAAAAGGAAGACAGGCAATTGCCTGTTGCATCGGAAGAAACCGAAGTCGTTCCCGAACCGACAGACAGCCAGGTTTTAGAGGCGGAAATCGTTTCTGAAAACGCGGAGGAGATACCGGCTTCCCCAGTTGACGAGAACATGCGGAAAAGCGAGGAAATAGCCGGGTCAGGAGGTGCGGCTGAAGCCCCGGTTGAAGGTGCTCCGCAGGGAGGTGATACAGCCGGCAATGATGCCTGGAAAGCGGGCCTGGAGGGAGACGGGATCCTGACGCGCAGAATCGTGCATCGCGAGGATATCACACAGGTGGCCGAACAGGATGGGGTGATCGCGATCAACGTGTGTGTCAACCGCGGCGGGAAGGTAAGTGCAGCAAAATATAATGAGGATCATACCACGATCCAGGACAAGGAATTGATCCGGAAGGCACTTTATGTCGTGACGGGGTACCGCTTTGAAACAGATATGGCGGCCCCTGAAAAGGAATGCGGGATGCTTACATTCATCTTTGATGTCGATGTGGACCGTGAAAACCCTTACGTCACGATTGACTGACCTCGTCGATGAAAAGTGAGTGCGGGGCAGCGTATTGTGCTGGTTTCGACCACCGTGCGCTGCTCTCTTTTGTTGAAATGACCTGACCGAGGTCCCGGACGCTTTTGATGCCGTTGATCTCTTCTGTCCTGAGTTCGACCTTGTAAAAATCCTCCAACCTGAAGATGAGCATCTGGAAATCATGGTCATCCAGGTCGAGGTCGCGTTTGAGATCAGTGGTGGGCACAATGCGATTGCCAGGCACTTGCAGTATCCAGGCGATCAGGTAGATGAGTTGAGGGTAAAATCCCATAGTTTGCGATTTGAATCATGGGCTAAAACGTATGGAAACGGCAAATTGTTACTCCTGAAGACGAAGGAAAAGCCTCCGCTCGTTGGGATGCGGAGCCTAAAAGAGATAGCCGAAGGCAAATGAATACCCGCTGAGGCTGGATTTTTCACGGTTATTAAAGGAGGGCATGAAAGCGAATTGACAGGTTGCGTCGAATGTGAAATGTTCTGCAAGCCTGACCTGACCACCCAGGCGTGCCCCTGCCTGGAACGACCTGAGGTCAGGATTTGCAATATTCAGGTCGTTTTCATCGACAGAGAGAAAAAACAGCATGTCAGCACCCAGGTATGGAACCAATTCTACCAGCTCACCTGCTTTGAACAACCTTCCGAACGAGAAGGGCATTTGTGCATAGTGGAGGTTCCTCCGGTTTGAAAAGAGCATCCTCAGGCTGAGCCGCCCGGGCCGGATGCCGATCCTGTGATAGTAGAATCCGGGTGTGATGATCCAGTTGCTTTCCCGGATCGGGACGTCAAAGCCGATATGAAATCCGGGATGGCTCATCCCGTCCTGCAGATCGACTTCATCCTGGTATTGATAAATGGAAAAGCCCGCTTTCGGCTGGAACTGAGTATGTGCCTGCCCCGAGGCATCACCCATCCGCAGAAGCGCCAGAATGACCAGCATCAAGAATCGCCACATAAATGATTTGATTGATCCGCCACGAATTAAATGTACTCTTTTCTGAAAGAACAACCGGGCAATTCCGAGGTTCACATGAAAAGTGTGCCAATGCTCGGTGAGCTTTCTTATTTTGTGCCCGCAAAGTTGGAAGCTCATGTATCCGGACCTGTCCTATATTTTTCACGATCTGTTTGGTACCCAGCCCGATAACTGGTTGAGTATATTCAAAACATTTGGCATGTTCCTCATCCTGGCCTTCCTGGCCAGTGCATATTTTTTCCGCAAGGAACTGATCCGCAAGGAGCAGCTGGGGCAGTTGCCGGCAAGCACGGAGACGATCAGGATGGGGTTTGGCCCGAAACCCGCTGACCTGCTGATGAATGCGCTTTTCGGTTTCATCCTGGGATTGAAGGTTCCTTATGTGTATGCCAATTTTGAGGCATTCAAGGCCGACCCTGCGAGTATTCTCCTCTCGTCTAAAGGAAATCTGCTTGCAGGCATTGTGCTCGCTACTGTTTTTGCGGGATACAAATACTGGGAATTGCAGCGGAAGAAACTGGCCAAACCGGTTGTCCGGAAAGTGAGTGTCAAACCACATGAGCGCATTGTGGATATCACCGTGCTTGCTGCGGTCACAGGAGTGCTCGGTGCAAAGATCTTTGTCATTTTCGAAAGTGCCGAAAACTTCAGTGCTTTTCTCCGGGACCCGCTTGGACAATTGCTCTCGGGCAGTGGCCTCGCGATTTACGGGGGGCTGATCCTGGCATTCATTTCTGTGTACATCTATGTGAAGAGAAAGGGCATGCCCCCGATCCATGTGATGGATGCCGTCGCCCCGGCACTGATCATGGGATATGCTGTGGGCCGCATGGGGTGCCAGTTGTCCGGTGATGGCGACTGGGGGATCGTGAATACAAAGCCAACGCCGGACTGGTGGTTCCTGCCTGAAAGCTGGTGGGCCTGGGATTACCCAAGGAATGTGCTGGAGCAGCATATCGGAAACCCGATTCCGGACTGCACCTACCGGTATTGCAACGCCCTGAGTGAACCTGTCTTCCCGACGCCGATCTATGAAGTCATCATGTCACTGGTCATTTTTGCCATCCTGTGGAGCCTGCGAAAACGGATCCATGCGGCTGGAGCCCTGTTCTTTATCTACATGATCCTCAATGGGGTGGAGCGCTTCTTTATCGAAAAGATCCGGGTCAATCCGGACATCGAGATCCTCGGGATGAAGGCTACCCAGGCGGAATATATCGCGGTGCTCATGGTGATCGGTGGCGTGGCAGGACTCATCTGGAGCTACCGCAGGAGCAAGGGAAGATCGCCTGGCTAATTTTCCAGCGTTTCGCATTCACGCGTGAACAGCCTTTTCCGCACGTTTTTCTTTTCCAGATCTTCAAATCCTCTTTCAAGGTATTTGACAAGGGCCTGCCGATCGCGTTCGTCCATCAATTCGAATTCATTGATCACGGCAAACATGGACTCCTTTTTCTCCAGCAGCGTTTTCATGACTTCCTCAAGTTCTTCCATCGTCATGCAATGTCCCTTGTTGTACCGTTCGCGGACATGCTTGATCGGGAGTGTTTCCCTGGGAATGGCATAACCTGCATTGACAAAACCGCTGTAATCAAAGTCATAGGGGACCGGGACAACGGTTTTACGTTCGAAAGACTTGAGAAACTTCATATTATGGGCATTCGCGACATGCCAGTCCGTGTTGGCGACCAGGTATTGAAACACTTCCATCAGGGGATAATAGTACCGGTCAAGGATAAATGCACGCATGAGCCTGGGTTCGTATTCTTCGGTAGATGTCCTTGATTCAAGGTGATCCAGTGGCTCGATCATGAATGCGTAGCTTTTCAGTTTTGATTCGTCCTCGTCAGGTTCAATGAAATCTACTTCAAAGAGGCGGACATCGAAACTGATGTCTGTGAGGGTCTGGTATAATTTGTAGATCAAATACTCTTTGAGCAGCAGGTCCTGTTTGCTGTTCGTCCCGTCGCATATGTTGACCCATTTGATCTTGTGAAATTCGATCTCCGATTTCGGGAATTTCAATTTGATGGGAGGGTAGTAGCACACCTCCTTCCGGATATTGCCCCTGGCGCGCACTTCAATATCAAAGTCCTTTCCTTTCAGGGGGCCGGAAAGAAACTCGAATCTGCCGTCCTGGTATTCCATATCCATCTTTTTGCGGACCAATTGTTTCATGTCTGTCTCAATACGGACTTTGGTAATGGAGTCGGGTGAGAGGAGCTCAAACAGGGATACCTGGGAGTATACCGGCAAGAGGGTGCTGAAAATGAGAAGGATGCAGAGGAGGTGTTTTGGTTTCATGGACCTGGGTTTATGTTGAGTTTCGCATTTAATTTAATGGATTCTGGGCAAATTCTTTCATTCATTGGACAGAATCCTTGTCAGCAGGTCCCGATACCGGACCGCCGCCTTATCCCACCTGAAGGAAGCTGCACGACTGAGCCCCATTTCGCGGAGTGCCCGTGCCTTTTCAGGTGAGGAGGCCAGAGCGGCCATTGCCCCGGCGATCTGGCCTGTACTGGATGGGTCCACGAGCAGGGCACAATCACCGGCAACTTCCGCCATTGCGTTCCGGTCCGAGCAGATGACCGGGACACCACAGGCCATGGCCTCCAGGATCGGAAGCCCGAAGCCTTCCAGAAAGGATACATACATAAGGGCAGATGCCCCGGCGATCAATTCCGGGGTCTCCTCCCGCGGGACATAATCAGTGAACAGAACATCCTCCCTGAAAGGAGAAGTGCGCAACGCATTGTCCACAGCACCGGTCAGCCATCCCCTCCGGCCCGAAATCAGCAGCTTTTCCTGTCGGCCGGTTTTTTCCTTGTACTCCGAAAATGCCCGGATCAGCCCGGCCACGTTTTTCCTCGGGTGGATGGACCCCAGGTACAGGAAGTAATCCTTACCCAGGGCATACTTTTTTCTTGCCGCTGCTTTTTCGGGTTCATTGGCCGGCTGGTAAATGGCATCCACGCCATTATATATGACAGTCACTTTTTCGGGGTTCACCCCAAGGTGACTGCAGATATCCTGTTTGGAAAATTCCGATACCGTAATGATATGGCGTGCTTCCTTTGCGAATTTCGGCATGAAGTGCCGGTAGTACCACAGGTCTGCCGTCCTGTTCTGCCCGGGGAAATGGACATAGGCGAGGTCATGGATGGTGATGATGGATGGTGTACTGCTTCCCCGGGGCATGAATCCGTCAAAAGACAGGAAAAGGTCTGTGCCGGATTTGCGGAGGAATTGTTTGACCCCCCACTGCAGCCAGGCATGGATGAGGAGCGGGTGCCTTGCCGGGGGCTTGACCACCTTCGGGATGATGTTTTCCCGGTGAATGAATGCCGGATCATACGGCCTGTCAAAAAGGAAAGTAAACCGGTCTTCCGGCATCAACCGGACGAGCCGGCTCGTGATCTCCTCTGTAACCTTGCCGATTCCCTCCATTTTTCCGGGTAGCAGGTACCTGGTGTTGACTGCGATATTCACCTTGCAAGAATATGGAAATTCATGCGAATTTCTGCAGGTGTGTTATCTTGGGCGCTCGATTCTTGAACTAACACAGAAAAGATTGGAAACGGACATCCTGATTGTCGGAGGAGGGATCACAGGATTATCTACGGCAATTTATATCGCGGAAAAGCGCCCGGACCTTGAGATCAAGGTGCTGACAAAGGCGCAAAAAGAAGAAAGCAACACCAGGTATGCACAGGGGGGGATCGCCGCCGTCTGGGATTTTAAGGAGGACAGTTATGGTAAACATGTGGCGGATACGCTGGATGCCGGTGCCGGCCTGTGCAATGAGGATGTCGTCCGGTTTGTGGTCGAAGAAGGGCCCGAACGTGTCCGCGAGATCATCGAATGGGGGACCCGGTTTGACAAGACTGAAGAAGGTGCCTACCGGCTGGGTGTCGAAGGCGGCCATTCCGAAAGCAGGATCCTGCACTTCAAGGACCTTTCCGGCTGGGAGATCCAGCGTGCCCTGAACGAGAAGGCGGCAACATTCGGAAATATCGAGGTCCTTGAGCATTACTTTGCCCTGGATCTGATCACCCAGCACCACCTCGGGTATAATGTGACACGGGTGACGCCAGCCATCCAGTGCTACGGGATCTATGCCCTCGACCTGGTCAACCTGGACGTGGAGAAATTGCTTGCAAAAGTGACCGTGATGGCCACAGGCGGAGGCGGTCAGATCTACCGGAGCACCACAAACCCGGTCATCGCGACGGGTGATGGTATGGCCATGATGTACCGCGCCAAGGGCCGGATCGCGAATATGGAATTTGTCCAGTTTCACCCGACTTCCCTGTATCGTCCCGATGGTGAGAATCCGGCTTTCCTGATATCGGAGGCAGTGCGCGGATCTGGTGGCATCCTGAAATCGCAGGAGGGGGTTGAATTCATGGATCAGTACGACGAACGGAAGTCATTGGCGCCGAGGGATATCGTGGCACGGGCGATTGACAACGAAATGAAGAAACGGGGTGCCGAGTGTATGTTCCTCGACTGTACGCATCTGGACAAGCAGGGGTTTATGGATCACTTTCCAACGATCTATGACAAATGCCAGAGCGTGGGGATTGATCCGATGAAGGACATGATCCCGGTTGTGCCTGCATGCCACTATTTCTGCGGGGGTGTCGATGTGGATGTCCACGGCCGGACATCCATCGAAAGGCTTTATGCCGGCGGGGAATGTACGTCCTCGGGCCTGCATGGTGCCAACCGCCTTGCCTCCAACTCGCTCCTGGAAGGGCTCGTCTATGGATACAGGATCGCCCGTCACCTTGTCGGGGAGGTGGACAAATACGAGATCCGGCAAGGGATCCCGGACTGGGATGCACAGGGTACCACAAAACCGAAGGAAATGGTGCTCATTACCCAAAGTTTGAAAGAGCTCAAGGAGATCATGAGCTATTACGTCGGTATTGTCCGATCGAACGTGCGCCTGAAGCGGGCGATGGACAGGCTATGGCTCCTGTACAGGGAAACGGAAGATGTCTACCACTCTTCCACGCTGTCACCGCAGTTGTGCGAACTGCGCAACCTGATTACCATCGGCTACCTGGTGACCAGGTCAGCGTCCATGCGCCATGAGAGCAGGGGATTGCATTTCACGACTGATTTTCCGGAAAAACTGCCTTTCATTGAGAATACCTACCTCTGATCCGGTCAGGGGCTATTGAGTTCCTTGATCAGCTGCCAGACGAGCTCAGGTTCATACCCTTTCTGGATGAGTTGTCTTGCGACTTGCTGGTTTTGTTCAAACACATTGTCTTTGGTTGACAGATTAATTTTTTTCAGGATCAGTTCGCGCGCCGTTGCAGTATACTCCTCCTCATCGATTTCCGCCATGGCCTTGCGGACGGCATATTCGCTGATATCCTGCTGCTTCAGGCCGGAAAGGATCTTGCGCCTGCCCCATTTCTTCATCCTGAACTTCCCACGCGCAAAAGCCCGGGCAAAACGCTCTTCATTCAGGTATCCCTCTGCGATCAGGCTTGCCATCACATCCTCCAGGTCGTCGCCATAGACCCCCAGTGAAATGAGTTTCGTGCGCACTTCACGGTGTGACCGCTCACGGTAAGCGCAGAATTTGTACATCAGGAGAAGAGCCTCCTGCCTGCTTGTGTATTTGCGTGGCATCTGATGCAATAATACGGATTTCCATGCGCGATTTCACAATGGCCAAGTCCGTGGCGCAGCGTATATTTGCAGCACACAACAGACATGATATGAAAATACTGATACTGGGTTCCGGAGGCCGCGAACACGCTTTCGCCCGTGCGATTCAGCAAAGCGCATTATGTGACGAACTGTATATCGCCCCGGGTAACGCAGGCACTGAACTGGAAGGGACGAATGTGGATATCTCGGTGGTAGATTTCGAAAGCATTGCCGGCTTCTGTTCGGATTATGAGATCGATATGCTTGTGGTGGGTCCGGAAGTGCCCCTGGTTGAGGGTATTGCAGACTACTTCATGGAAAATGACGCCGTATCCCATGTCAAGGTTGTCGGCCCGACACAACAAGGGGCGATGCTCGAGGGGAGCAAGTCGTTTGCCAAGGCTTTCATGCAAAAATACGGCGTACCGACGGCTGCCTACAGGGAGTTCGGCAAGGATGAGCTGGAGGAGGCGGTGGGGTATGTCGATGGATTGCCGTTGCCTGTGGTCCTGAAAGCGGATGGGCTCGCTGCCGGAAAAGGCGTGGTGATCTGTTCCTCCCGCACGGAGGCCAAAGCAGAGCTGGAGGCCATGTTTTCCGGCAAATTTGGCGAGGCCGGCGATAAGGTCGTCATTGAGGAATTTCTGGAAGGCATCGAGTTTTCGGCCTTCATCCTGACAGACGGGGAAACGTATGTCATGCTTCCACAGGCGAAGGACTACAAGCGCATCGGCGAAGGGGACACCGGGCTGAATACAGGGGGCATGGGTGCTATCTCCCCGGTACCATTTGTGAATGCCAGTGTCATGGACAAGCTGGTGAAGGAAGTCATTGAACCGACCATGAACGGGATCAGGCAGGAAGGTATCGATTACAAAGGCTTCCTGTTCATCGGGCTCATGCGTGTGGGTGAACAACTGTACGTGATCGAATATAACTGCAGGATGGGAGACCCGGAGACGGAGGCTATTTTCCCAAGGCTGGATACAGACCTTGTCCGGCTGATGAACAGCCTGTTTGATGGCACGCTGGGGCAGCAGGAGGTGGAAATGGATCCGCGATTTGCCACTACAGTGATCCTGGTCAGTGGCGGGTATCCGGAGAAATATGAGAAAGGAAAGACAATCCGGAACCTGGGCAAAGCGACGGGAAGCATCATTTTCCATGCGGGGACGAAAGAAAGCATGGGTGACGTGCTCACCGCCGGGGGTCGGGTGCTGGCCATCACATCACTGGCAGATACCATGCAGGAAGGATTGCGGCAGTCCATGCGGAATGCTGAGATCATCGACTTTGAAGGAAAATATTATCGCACCGATATCGGTTTTGACCTTTAGCTGAACCTGTGCACGAACCATTTTGACAGGTTGACCGGCTTTTCCCGTGGTTCGCTAAAAGGCCTTGACGGCATTCAGAATGTATACGATCACTCAAATCCATGACCTGCTTCCCGTAACCCGGGCCCGCATTGATGCGCCGGACAGGCCCGTCAGGCACTTGTCCATAGACAGCAGGACCATGGTCTTCCCGGCAGAGACCCTGTTTTTCGCCCTGGAAGGCAGCCGGAAAGACGGACATGCCTACATCGGAGACGCCTACGCCCTCGGCTGCCGGGCATTTATCGTGCGGGATGAAAAACTGGTCCCGGCATACATGGAAGCCAGCTTCCTGGTTGTACCAAATGTGACGCAAGCCCTCCAGTTGATCGGAAGACACCACCGGGAACAATTCAGCATGCCCGTCATCGCCCTGACCGGGAGCAATGGCAAAACCTGGGTAAAGGAATGGCTTTATTCCATTTGCCAGGACCATTTCAAGATCATCAGGTCCCCGGGCAGCTTCAACAGTCAGATCGGGGTTCCGCTGTCCCTCTGGAATATGGACCGTGAACACAACCTTGCCCTGATCGAGGCAGGTATTTCGCACCGGGATGAAATGCACATACTGGAAAAAATGATCAGCCCGGATATGGGCATTTTTACATGGATCGGCGATGCACACGAATCGGGGTTCAATTCACGGGAAGAAAAAATCGCCGAGAAACTGGATCTCTTTGACCGGGTGTCCACCATCTTTTATTGCGCGGACCAGCGGGAAGTTGCCGAAGCCATTGAAAGCCGCTATCCGGACAGGAAACTGGTTTCCTGGTCGATGCACGGGGAGGCGGCATTAATGTGCTCGGAAGTTCTGGCAGACCAGCACACGGCGAGCCTCAGGTATACGTACGGCGGAGAAGAATACAGTTACAAGATCCCGTTTCCCGACCAGGTATCGGTCCGAAACAGCCTGTTATGCGCTCTCGTCGCACATGAGCTTGGCATTCCTGATGAGTCGATCCGGTCGCGGATGCTTCAGCTCCAGCCGATGCATATGCGCATGGAGATCG
>JARQTN010000036.1:16643-19207 GCA_029976695.1 Lewinellaceae bacterium | reverse complement strand
ATGGCTGTGATCAAGGCCTCGGCCTATGGCTCGGGGAGCGTCGAGATCGCACGCTTCCTGGAGTTTTTCAAGCTCGATTACCTGGCTGTCGCGCTGATAGATGAAGGGGTTGAGTTGCGCAAGGGCGGGGTCAACCTTCCGATCCTGGTGCTGAACCCGGACAGTAATGAGCTGGATGACCTCTTTGAATTCGACCTCGAACCTGAAGTGTACAGTTTCAGGGTGCTGGGGCAGGTGCTGGGGAAGGCCAGACAACGCGGAAAAAGAATCCGGGTCCATATCAAGGCCAATACCGGGATGAACCGGCTGGGATTTGATGAGGCGGATATCCCGCAGTTGATCAGCACGATCCGGGAGGCAGGGGAGACGGTTGAGATCGGGTCAGTCTTTTCCCATCTGTCCAGCAGCGATATGCCCGGTGAGGATGATTACAGCCGGTTCCAGATCGGGCAATTTGAAAGGATCTATGGTGCGGTATCCAGCGGACTTGGGATACAGCCTGCACGGCATATCCTGAATTCGTCCGGCATCCTGAGGTTCCCGGAGGCAACATATGAAATGGTGCGCATCGGAATCGGATTATACGGGGTGGGAATGGGCGCACACAACAAGGCACTCATGCCGGTGCACTCGATGCGGACGCGGATCGTCCAGATCCGCGAAGTCAGGCAGGGGGCTTCCATCGGGTATGCACGGGCCTTCAGGGCGGACGGGCCGATGCGGATTGCCACGTTGAACCTGGGTTATGCGGACGGGCTTCCCCGGAATGTGGGAAATGGCCGGTATGCATTTACGGTTCACGGCCAGGCTGCGCCCATTGTCGGCAATGTGTGCATGGACCTGGTCATGTGTGATGTGACCCATATTCCCGGGGCAAGGGAAGGCGATGAAGCCTGGGTCTTTGACATGAAAAAAAGCTGCGAGGCACTTGCTGAAGCCGCGGGGACGATCCCCTATGAGATCCTTTCAAGGATCGCCCCGCGCGTGAAGCGGATCTTCCATTATGCCTGATTTTGCCATGGCCCTCATGCATTTCCAGATATCAGGGGTTGTGTGCATCAGGGGCAATAAATTGCTATTTTTGCACTCTGTTCATCAAACGGGATTTCAATGAAAAACCTCTTTTTGATACTGCTTTGCTTTCTGGTTTACAGCGCAACGGGACAGGACAAGGATGCAGTTCTGTTCACAGTCGGTGGCCAGGAGGTCTCCGTGTCGGAATTTGAGTATATCTATAACAAGAACAACCGGGAAGGAGCGGATTACTCCGAAGCTTCATTGCGGGAGTATTTGGACCTGTACAAGAAATTCAAACTCAAGGTCCAGCGGGCCAGGGACATGCAGCTGGACACGATCAGCCAATTGCAAAAGGAACTGGCCGGCTATCGCAAACAACTGGCAAATTCGTACCTGAACGACAGGGAAGTCAAGGACAGGCTTGTCAGGGAAGCATATGAACGGATGCAGCAGGATGTGCATATTGCGCATATCCTCGTGCGTGTGGCACAGCGTGCCGCACCTGCAGATACATTGAAGGCTTACGAGTTGATCAGGAATGCCCGGACAATGATCGACCAGGGCCAGCCATTTGCAGACGTGGCGATGAAATATTCGCAGGATGAAAGTTCAAGGTCAGGCGGAGGGGACATTGGGTTTATCACAGCCATCATGCCTTCGGGATTCTATTCCGTGGAGACCGCTGCATACGAAACTCCAGTCGGCGAAGTCTCCGGCATTGTCCGTTCTCCATTGGGCTACCACATCATCAAGGTCCTTGAAAAAAGGCCGGCGCGCGGACGGATCGATGCATCCCACATCCTGGTGCGCGTGCAGGAGAACCAGGCAAATGCCTCTGCGGCAAAGAACAAGATCGATCAATTGTACAAACAGGTCACAGACGGTGCTTCCTTTGAGGAACTGGCCCGAAAGCATTCCGAGGATGAAGCTACGGCACGCCGAGGCGGGTATATCGGCACATTCGGGATCAATACCTACGATTCAGATTTTGAAGATGCCGCTTTTACCCTGGGCAAGGAGGGAGAGATCTCCGAACCAGTGAAGAGCAGGCTGGGCTACCATATCATCAAGCTTCTCCGGAAAAGGCCATTGGAACCTTTTGAAGAAGCCAGGCGGAAGATCGAGGGGCAGATCAGCAGGGATGAACGGATCGAAGTGGCTCGGGCCTCCCTGATCAGCCGGATCAAGGAGGAAGGGGGCTTCAGGCTTGACCGGGATGTCTATGACAGTTTTGTGGCAAGTGTGGACGGTGACCTGTTCAATTACCGATGGACGCCGCCGACCCTGAAAGAGCAAGAGCTTTTTTCTTTTGGCAATGACATGGTCGCGACGAATACCGAATTTGGCAGGTTCATGCGGGTCAATGCAAGAAACCGGATGCGCCTGCCGAAGACGACATCCAAAGCGGAAGTCATCAGCACCCTGTTCAATGATTTTGTCCAGGAAAAGGCGCTCGAGTACGAGGAACGGAAGCTGGCCGACAAATACCCTGATTTCAAGGCGCTCATGCGTGAATACGAGGAAGGGATCCTGTTGTTTGAAGCGAC
>JARQTN010000036.1:0-16543 GCA_029976695.1 Lewinellaceae bacterium | reverse complement strand
GTGGAGTCCATTCTTCCACCGATGCCTAAAAAGCTGTCAGAAGCCCGCGGATATATTATTGCCGATTACCAGGATCAACTTGAAAAAGAATGGGTGAAATCCCTTGAGGATACCTATGAAGTGAACGTCGATGAGAAAGTATTCAAATCCCTGACCAGGAAATAAGACATTCCGGATGACATGGCCACGCACCTGATGACAAGGATATGCAAATGGGGCAGCACCTTGTTCCTGCTGCTGATTTTCATCGCTTGCCAGTCCGGGGCGGATACGCCGGAAACCCCGGATGATACGCTGCTGGCTGAAGTGTACAATCAGAAGCTCTACGCTTCCACAATTGAAGGTATCCTGCCTGAAAACAGTTCAGAGGAAGACAGGAAAATGCGTACGCGCGTGTATGTCGAAAACTGGGTGAAGGACCAGCTCCTCTTGCATGAAGCGGAAAAAAACATGTCGGACAAGCTTGATATTGACAAGCTGGTCCGGGATTACAGGGCGTCCCTGCTGATCCACCATTACGAAAAGCAATGGGTGGAATCCAGGATCGATACCAGTATCAATATCTCCGAACTGCTATCCTATTATGACAAGAACAGGGACCAGTACCAGCTGCAGAAAACGATCGTGCGGTGTTATTTCATCAAGCTTCCCGAAGCAGAAGCGGACATGGACGATATCCGTGACCTGTGGAACAGTGAAGATGAATCGGATTTTGTCCGATTGGTGGAATACTGCAATGCACATGCCGACCTGTTTATGCTGGACGAGGAAAAATGGTATGAGGTCGATGAGATCACCCAACTGATCCCTGCAGGGACCCTGTCTGAGAGAAGTATGCAGGCAGGAAGGGAATATGCCTTCTCTGATTCAGACTTTGCCTACTTTATCCGTATCCTGGAGTCCGTGCAGGAAGAGGATACGGCGCCGTTTACATACATCCAGGAGCAGGCTGAACGTTATATCATGCATCAAAGAAAATTAACTTTGCAGGAGCAATTGCGGAACGAACTTTACGAAAAGGAGCTCAGCAGCAGAAAAGTCAAGATTTATGTGGAATAGAAAACAGGTAAATAAATATCCCCTGGTCATTATGATCCTGGCCCTGTCCATGCCTTTTTTACATGGCCAGCAGATGATCCTGGACAAGGTCGTGGCGAAAGTCGGGAATGAAGTGGTCCTTTACTCGGATATCGCCTCCAAGGTTGCCCTGATGCGCGAACAGCGGGCCACCGTGCCACCCGATGCAGATTGCATGGTCCTTGAAAATGAAATGGTCACCAACCTGCTCGTCAACCAGGCAAAACTGGACAGTGTGCTTGTTTCTGATGAGGAGATCGAAGGCCAGATGAATGCCCGGATGAACCAGATCCTCGCCATGATGAACAATGACCTGGAGCTGTTCCAGGAAGTCTATGGCCAGTCTGTTTCTGAAATGAAGAACCAGGTGCGTGATGACATGGAGAAAAAACTCCTTGCCCAGCGCATGCAGCAGCAAATCATGACGGATATCGATGTGACACCCTCTGAAGTGATCCGGTTCTTTAAGCAGATACCTCAAGACAGCCTGCCATACTTCAACTCGGAAGTGGAGTTGGGCGAGATCGTGATCTACCCGGAAGTGAACAATGAGGAGAAGGAGAAGGCATTTCAGAAGATCGAGCAGGTGATGGAACGGCTTCAGGCCGGGGAAGATTTTGCAGAACTCGCCTCCACATATTCTGACGACTACGGGTCCGCCCGGGAAGGCGGAAACCTCGGCTGGAATTCAAGAGGCACCTTTGTGCCGGAATTTGAAGCTGCCGCGTACAAGCTCGAAAAGGGAGGCATCTCCGATATCGTGGAGTCCCAGTTCGGGTATCACATCATCCAGCTCATCGAGAGAAGGGGGAATTCGATCAACTCGCGCCATATCCTCATCAAGCCTGAACTGACCCAGGCAGACATTGACAAGTCGAAACAGCTCCTGGATTCAGTCAGGATGCTGGTGATGACGGACAGCATGACCTTCCAGCAGGCTGTAAAGCGGTTTTCCGATGATCGTGAACAAAGCTATTCGAATGGCGGTCGTATGGTCAACCCGAAATCGGGTGATACCTTTTTTGAAATGGCAGATGTCGATTCGGATATCTTTTTCGCCATCGACACGATCGAGGTAGGAGAGCTCACAGCCCCGATCCAGTTCAGGGCACGGACAGGAGAACCCGGACTGCGCATTGTGCAATTGCAATCCCGATCCATCCCGCACAAGGCGAGTTTGCAGGAAGATTATTCAAAGATCCAGATGGCGGCCAAGGACAGCAAGAAGAACCAGGCATTTAACGACTGGATCGAGGGCAGGATCAAGAACACCTATATCGAAATCGAGGAACCTTTCAGGAGCTGCCCCAATATGCAATCATGGCTGGTGGAAAAAGAATTTACGACGGGGCAGACCAGGTCATAGCAGCCGTTTCCTCGGAGATCTCAATATGCACAATCCGGTTCAGCGGGTGCTCCAGCGCCGGCAGGTCCACCTTGATGTAATTGTCCGTGTAGCCTGAAACCCGTCCTTCCTCCTTCGAGCGTTCAATCAGCACGGGTCTTGTCTGTCCGGCATGCCGGGCATAGAAGGCGCGGCTTTTCTTCTGTGACAGGATGCGCAGCATTTCATTCCGTTCCCGCCTGATGTGCATCGGTACTTTGCCTTCCATTTCCGCTGCCGGCGTGTTCGGGCGCTCCGAGTAGGTGAATACGTGGAGATACGAGATATCCAGTTCGCTGAGGAACATGTATGTTTCCTGAAAATGTGCATCTGTCTCCCCCGGAAAGCCGACGATCACGTCCACCCCGATGCTCGCGTGCGGGATCAGTGCGCGGATCTTTTCCACGCGTTGGGCATAAAGCTCCCGCCGGTACCTCCGCCGCATTTGTTTCAGGATCTCGTTGCTGCCCGACTGCAGGGGCATATGGAAATGCGGCATGATCCGCTTTGAATGGGCGACAAACACAATGATTTCATCCGTGCACAGGTTCGGTTCGATACTGGAGATCCGGATACGCTCGATGGAGTCGATTTCATCCAGCGCCCTGAGCAGGTCAATGAACAGCGCTTCCTTTTTTGGCTTTACCCCTTCGATAACGGCCGTGCCATTCCCGAAGTCCCCGAGGTTGACACCGGTCAGGACCAGTTCCTTGATCCCTTTCCCGGCAATTTTGCGGGCATTTTCGAGCACATTTTCGACGGTGTCGCTCCGGCTTTTCCCGCGCGCGCGCGGGATGGTGCAGAAACTGCATTTGTAATCGCACCCGTCCTGCACTTTCAGGAATGAGCGGGTCCGGTCGCCAAAGGAAAAGGCGGAGGTGAAAGAATTGGCCATTTCGATCTCACCCGCTTCCACCCAGGCCTTGCCCGGCATTTTGTCCAGCTGGCTGACAAAATCGAGGATCCGGAATTTCTCCGCCGCGCCAAGGACGAGGTCAACACCGGGGATTTCCGAGATCTCTTTCGGTTTGAGTTGGGCATAGCAGCCGGTGACCACAACCCGGGCATCCGGATTCTGGCGAAGGACCTGCCGGATCACTTTCCTGCATTTCCGGTCAGCAAAATCCGTCACGGAACAGGTGTTGATGACATAGAGGTCAGCCACATCCTCAAAAGGATGGACCGCATAACCCGCCTGTTCGAACTGCTGCCTGATCGCAGAAGTTTCGGAAAAATTGAGTTTGCAACCCAATGTGTGGAATGCGACTGACTGTGGTGTTGCCATCAGGGCGTAAAATTAGCGATTTCTGAAATCAGTTGCGCTGCTGCAGGACCCAGGTAAATTGCATCTCTGCGAGGAGTTCCCCTTCCTCGTTCAGGCTCCTGACCGGCACCTGGATTTCATGGCGTTCGCGATCACCCATGGCCTGCAGAACCGCCTCGCGCACTTGAGCAGTATGGTTGCATACAAACCGCATCTTCCCGCGGGCCTTTTTGTGGAATTTGCCTTCCTGCGCAATCAGGATAAAGGATATTTTGGGTTGCTGGTCACGCGTGTAGGCGACGAACAGCGCTCCCGAGGCCATTTCCGCCGCCATGCCGAGGACCGCCCAGAATGTGGATTTGAACGGGTTTCTTACGATCCAGGAGTACTTCATTCTGACTTCACACAGTTCGTCGTTGCATTGGGTCACGCGTATGCCTGCCAGGTAAACCATGGGGAGCACTTTCAGTGCGTACAGCCTGAACAGGTGCCTGTTCAGCAGTTGACCCCTTGTGCGGGTGATCGTTTCTTCATTCAACGCTGGCATTTATACGGTTTCTTTCAGTTTTTTCCGCAAGGCAAAAAGCTCATCGCGATACTGTGCGGCTGTGATGAAATCAAGCTCTTTTGCCGCTTTTTTCATCTTTTCTTCTGTATCCGAGATCATTTTCTCGAGCTGGTCCCTGTCCAAAAATGCGATGACCGGGTCGGCAGCGACGGAGGGTTCTTTTTCCTGCTCCACATATGCCTTTTTACCGCCTTCCCGGATATCCAGGATGGACTTTTTATTGAGGATGTCTTCCTTCGAACTGGCAATGGTGGTCGGCGTAATACCGTGTTTTTCGTTGTATGCCATCTGGATCGCCCTGCGCCTGTTCGTCTCTTCGATCGTCCGTTCCATACTCTCAGTGACCTTGTCTGCATAAAAAATGACGAGTCCATTCGCATTTCTTGCCGCCCGGCCCGCCGTCTGAGTCAGCGAACGGTCATTCCGGAGGAATCCTTCCTTGTCTGCATCGAGCACGGCAACCAGGGAGACCTCAGGCAGGTCAAGCCCCTCCCTCAGCAAGTTGACACCCACAAGTACGTCAAAATCACCCAGCCTCAGGTCCCGGATGATTTCCACACGCTCCATGGTGTCGACTTCACTGTGAATGTACTTGCACCTGATATTCAGCTTGAGGAGGTATTTGCTCAGTTCCTCGGCCATGCGTTTTGTCAGCGTTGTGCACAGAACCCGTTCCTTCCTCCGGATGCGTTCATCGATCTCGTCAAGCAGGTCATCGATCTGGTTGATGCTCGGACGCACTTCGATGGGTGGGTCGAGCAACCCGGTTGGCCGGACCACCTGTTCCACAACGACACCCTCGGTTTGCTCCAGTTCATAATCTCCCGGGGTGGCGCTGACGAAAATGATCTGATTGATGAGGCTTTCAAATTCGCTGAAGTTCAGGGGCCGGTTATCCAAAGCGGAGGGCAGCCGAAATCCGAAATTGACCAAATTGAGTTTTCGCGCCCGGTCACCGCCCCACATCCCGCGGACCTGGGGGACGGTCTGGTGACTCTCGTCGAGGAACATCAGGTAATCTTCCGGGAAGTAGTCCAGGAGGCAGAACGGGCGTGTCCCCTGCTGCCGGCCATCAAAGAAGCGGGAATAGTTTTCCACGCCATTGCAATACCCTAATTCGCGCATCATCTCGATGTCAAACTGGGTGCGCTCCTTGATACGCTTTGCCTCGATATACCGCCCTTCCTGGACAAAAAACTTTTCCTGCTCCACGAGTTCGTCCTCGATATCCCGGATAATCTCCTTCATCCTGTCCCTTGGCGCGATGTACAGGTTGGCCGGGAAGATGGCAGCGTGCTGGAGGGAGTCCATACGCTTTCCCGTGTCCACGTCCAGCATCTCGATGGATTCGATCTCATCCCCGAAAAACGTAATGCGGTAGCCGTAGTCCACATAAGGCAGGTTAATGTCCACCGTATCGCCCCGTACGCGGAAGTTGCTCCGCAGGAGTTCTGCTTCTGTCCGTGAATACAGGCTCTCCACGAGCTTGAAGAGGAATGTGTTCCGGGAAACAACATCGCCGACCTTGACCCGGATGATGCCGGATTTGTAATCGTCGGGATTGCCCATGCCATAAATGCAGGATACGGAAGCGACCACAATAATGTCGCGGCGCCCTGAAAGCAGCGAACTCGTGGCCCGCAGCCGCAGTTTGTCGACCTCCTCATTGATTGAAAGGTCTTTTTCGATGTAGGTGTCCGTCACGGAGATGTATGCCTCCGGCTGGTAATAATCGTAGTAGGAAACAAAATATTCCACGGCGTTATTGGGAAAGAACTCCCTGAATTCCCCATAAAGTTGCGCCGTCAGGGTTTTGTTGTGCGTCAGGATCAGGGTTGGGCGGTTGAGGTTTGCAATGACATTGGCCATCGTGAAGGTCTTGCCCGACCCTGTTACCCCCAGCAGGACTTGCGCCCTTTCGCCGGTTTCCACACCGGCCACAAGCTGGCTGATTGCCTGTGGCTGGTCCCCTGTGGGTTCGTATTGTGAGATCAATTCAAAACTCATGTCCTTCCTGATTCTTGCAGTTTCTTGTAGAGCAGGCTTGCTGCCGCGAGATCCTCGAGGGCAAGCCCTACCGATTTAAACACCGTGATCTCGGTGGAGGTTGTCCGTCCGAGTGTTTCGATGCGGCACAGTTCAAACAGGCTGCCCCTGATCTGTGATTTCCGCAGGATGCCTTTGCGAACAGGGATAATGAGGTCTCCGGATTCCCGGAAACCGGCCTCGAGGTCATCCACATACACATTTGCCCTGCGCATCAGCGAGTCATCGGCCTCCCGCATCCCCGGGAGGTAACTTCCCACCAGGTCCACATGGGTGCCCGCCCGGACCCATTTCCCGAGGACCAGAGGTTTGGAGCTCATGGTGGCCGTCGAAATGATATCCGCTTTCATGGTGGCTTCATCGAGGTATTCGATAGCCTTCACCCTGGCATCCAGATCGTGCAGGCTGTCCACGACCTGTTCGGCCTTCAGGAAATTCCGTCCCCAGATCAATACTTTTTTGATCGGCCTGACAGTACAATGTGCCCTGACCAGGTGTGGGGCAAGCGAACCAGTACCGATCATCAGAAGTGTTTTACTGTCTTTTCGGGCCAGGTAATCCGAAGCCAGGGCAGATGTGGCTGCCGTCCGCAGGACCGTGAGCAGCTTGGCATCGCACATCAGCAGCGGAGTGCCGTGTTTTGCATCAAACAGGAGATATGCACCCTGGATGCTAGGTTTCAACAGTGCCGGGTTGCCAGGACAGGCGGTAATGATCTTGATCCCCAGAAAACTCCTGGAAGACCATGCCGGCATGAGCAGCAGGTTGTTTTCGTTCTCTTCACCAAAAGTATGGTGGTGCCTTTGCGGGGCATGGATCGTCGGGTCCCTGAATGCCTCACCCAGGCATTCCATCAGTGAGGGAAAATCCAGCCAGTGTGTGAGTTCTGAATCATTTACGTGAATCATCGTGCGCCCGCTTTAGCCCGTCCGGCAACGGGGGAAAACCAAAATACGGAAAGATTTAGAGAATCATCTATCTTTGGTTGGAATCGACAACACACAAGATGCAGGATCTCTATCATGAGCTGGTAATGGCAAAACAGGCCGGAAAAAAGAAGCTTGCGGTCCTCATTGATCCCGACCGGATCAGGCTCGGGAAGATGGACCAGGTGATCGATCTTTCTGTGCGCGCCGGTGTGGATTATTTTTTCATCGGCGGGAGCCTGATCGTGAATAACCAGCTGGACGAATGCCTGCAGGCGATCCGGGACCGCTGTGACATCCCCATGGTGCTGTTCCCTGGAGACTCCTTCCAGCTGAGTTACAAGGCCGATGCCATCCTGTTCCTCAGCCTGATCTCCGGCCGGAACGCTGAGCTCCTGATCGGGAAGCATGTGATCACAGCACCCTACCTGAAAATGAGCCCGCTTGAAGTGATCCCGACGGGTTATATGCTCATCGACGGCGGTGTGCCCACTACAGTTTCCTACATCAGCAATACCAGCCCGATCCCCCGGAACAAGTCGGATATTGCAGTCTGCACCGCGGTGGCCGGTGAGATGCTGGGCCTGAAGTGCATCTACATGGATGCGGGCAGCGGGGCAAGAGAACCCATATCTGCCGATATGATCGAATCAGTCAGCGGAGCGACAGATGTGCCGCTGATCGTCGGGGGCGGCATCCGTACGCCTGAAAAAGCAAAGGAAAATATCGAGGCGGGTGCCGATGTGCTGGTCGTTGGAAATGCTTTTGAGCAGGACCCGTCACTCATCATCTCGATCGCCCGGACCATTGCAAATCATAATGTGGCCGTGAATGCGTAACTGGCTTGCCTGTATCCTTTTTTCCCTTTTTTCAATCAATATGTTGCCCGGCCAGGCACTAGGATACCGTTCACCGCAGACCCGGTGGCAGGTGATCGACACGGATACGGTAAAAGTGATCTTTCCCGCCGGCATGACATACCAGGCGAACCGCATTGCCAACGTGGTACACCAAATGGCGCGCAACTACCCGATTGAAACAACGGCCAGCCTGCGCAAAACCCCGGTGATCCTCCAGAATGAAACGTCCATCTCGAATGGCTATGTCGGCTTTGGGCCGTATCGTTCGGAATTTTACCTGCAGCCGTTCCAGAATCCCTTCCAGTTGGGCGGGCTGGCCTGGGAGGACCTGCTGGCGATCCATGAATACCGCCACGTCCAGCAGTTGTCCGCAACCAGCCAGGGACTGAGTAAACTTGCCCTCGACCTCTTCGGCCAGAATGCCTATACAGCCATGGTCCACCTCGCCATCCCGGACTGGTACCTCGAAGGTGATGCGGTGATCTCGGAAACGGCACTGACCAAACAGGGACGGGGGCGGCTCGCTTCATTCACCCGCGGATTCCGGGACAAATTGCGGCACGGCGAACCCTGGAGATATGGCCTGCTGCGCAACGGTTCCTTCAGGACTTGGCTGCCCAATGAGTACCCGCTCGGGTTTATGATCTGTGATTATGCGCGCAAGACCTGGGGACAGCCGGTCCTGGACAAGGCATTGCAGGAGGGCGCGGCATACAAGCCCCTTTTTTATTCATTTTCCGGTGCGCTGAAAAAGGAAACAGGCAGGACGACCCGGGACCTCTATGCAGATGCCATGGCCTCCTACCAGGCGGAATGGTCATCGGACCAGGGACAGCGGATTGTGATAGACACCGTCATGGTGAACAGGGAAGGCTGGCTGGCTCCGAATGAATACCGGGATTACAGGTTCCCCTCAGTTGATTCATCAGGAAACATTTACGCGGCAATTACCCGCTTTGATCAAATCAGCGGCATCTACCGGATCGGACCCGATGGTGATATGAAGCATCTCGTGGGCCTGGGCACTCAGCAGGAACCCTACTTTTCGATGGGCGGGGGAAAGCTGGCATGGACCGAGATCAGGATCAACCCGAGATGGCTCAGGGAAGACAAATCTGTCATTGTCACCTATGACCTCGAGAAAGGAAAAAAGCGGCAGATCACTTCCCGCGGAAAATACTTTACGCCGGCTATGGATCCCTCAGGGGAACAGATCGCGGCAGTATTTACAGATTCATTGGGGGGGCACAGCCTTCGGATCCTGGATGCCCGGAGCGGGGCAGTCATGAACATCCTTCCCAACCCGGAAAATTACTTCTTTGCCTACCCGGTATGGTCCGGTGACTCCGGAGGGGTCCTGACCACTGCCCGGGACCTGTCGGGCAAAATGACGATCTTGAGGGTCGACCCTGAAAGCGGCACCTTTGAACCCGTTGTTCCCTGGAGTTACTACGTGTACGGGAGGCCCGTGGAACTCGATGGATGGGTTTTTGCATCGGCCAATTTCGGGGAAACCGATCATGTGCTTGGATTCAGCCCGGACGAACACATCCCGTACCGCCTGACTGATGGGCCTGGATTTTTTTACTCGCCCGCCTATGATCCGACGGGCAAATCCTTTATCGTATCGGAATTTACCATTTACGGGCACCGGCTCAGGCGCGTGCCGGCTGACAGGCGGAATTGGCGGACCATCGGGATGAGCAGCGGGGTGAAGGACTTTTTTGCGGTGGATGATGAGCACGATATCCTGGCAAGTGCCCCGCAGGATACGTACCCGCAGCGTAAATATGCATCCTGGAGCAGCCCACTCAACTTCCACTCACTGAACCTGACGCTGGACGACCCGGTCTATGAACTGGAGATCCTATCGGAGAACCTGTTGAGTACCACGGGCCTGTCCATGGGCTACCGGTATAACCGGAATTTCCAGTCCCATGGACCATTTGCAGAATTGACCATCAGCACCTGGTACCCGGAACTGACCCTCGGGTATACAGGGATATTCCGGAATACCAGTGACCGGAATGACCGGAGATACAACCTGAGCCAGAATACATTCGATGCAGGTGTGCGCCTGCCTTTCCATTTCAGCCCGGGTGTGTTCAACCAGGTTTTTTCAGCATCATCAAACGTGAGTGTAGGTGTAGCCCGGTTCAGCCAGGGGGCAAATACCAGCCGGACGCGGATTGCCTACCTGAACCATTCCCTCTTGATCTACAATGCCAAAAGGAGGGCCCTGCAGCATGCCATTTCCCCGTTTGCGCAAAGTATCCGTATCGGATATGCCCATTCCATTGATTCTCTTTCTCTTCAACAGTTCACGGTGACATCCGATTTTTCCTTTCCGGGCATTTCCAGGAATGATGCCCTGATCTTGCAGTTTGATTTCGTTCGGGAGTCAACAGGAAACGATTTACAGTTAGGGGAAAACTTTGTGTTTTCGCGTGGCTACAATGCGAGTGAGAATGACTGGGCCGTACGCTTTGGCGTGAATTACCATTTTCCCCTGCTCTATCCGGATATTGGTATCGGCGGGATCGTGTTTTTCAAGCGGCTGCGGGCAAAACCATTCTTCGATTACACGGAACTTTCGTTTGAGTCAAACAGGACAGCGCTGCGTTCTGCCGGTTCCGAATTCCTGTTCGATATCCGCATTTTCAATGTGCAGGACCTGACCTTCGGGGTCCGGTGGGCAAGGCTGCTGAACAGCGAACTTCCCTCCGGGATCAGGCGGGATAATTTTGAATTCTTCATTCCACTGGCAAGACTATGATGCAGAAAGGACGCGTGATCAAGGTGACGGGAAGCTGGTACAGCATATTGACAGAATCAGGAGTGGCATACAATGCACGCATCGTGGGCAAGTTCAGACTGGAAGGAAAACGGCTGACAAACCCGGTTGCCGTGGGCGATGAAGTGATGTTTGAAGTGGAGGATGTGGAAGAAAATACGGCCCTGATCAGGGAAATCCTGCCACGCAGAAATTATGTGACACGGCAGTCCCCGCGCAAAAAGCATGACCTGCATCTGATCGCGGCCAATATCGACCAGGCCATGGTGATGTCCACGATCATTTCACCGACCCTCAAGCCCGGGTTTATTGACCGTTTCCTGCTGATGACGGAGCCCCATGATATCCCGGCCATCATCCTGCTGAACAAATCGGATCTGTGGGGCGAGGAAGAGGAAGAGATTTTCGGAGGGCTCCATGCCATCTATACCCGGATTGGGTACCAGGTGATGCGGTGTTCTGCCGTGACCAGCGATGGGATGGAGGCGATCAGGGACGTATTGAAAGATAAAATCACGCTGCTCAGCGGACAGTCCGGTGTCGGGAAGTCCAGTGTGATCAATGTGATCCAGGAAGGATTGGGGCTCAGGACCCAGGACATCTCCGACTATTCAGGTAAAGGGCAGCACACCACGACGTTTGCCGAGATGTTTGAGCTTGACTTCGGCGGCTCCATTATCGATACGCCGGGGATCAAGACGCTTTCTTTTAACAACCTGGAGGTCATGGACGTGGCACACAACTTCAGGGAATTTTTCGAATTTTCCACCGGGTGTAAATTCTCGGATTGCACCCACCGTGACGAGCCTGGCTGTGCAGTGAAAAGGGCCGTTGAGGAAGGCGAGATCAGCGAATTGAGGTACATGAATTACCTCCAGATCCTCGATGAGATCGAGGAGCAGAATTACTGGGAAAGACGGACTGATTTTTAACCATTTTCCTTCTCCCCCTCACTGTGACATTTAATCCAGGACCGGGTAAACGGTGGACCGCTTGACTTCATCCAGCACGAATGTGCTTTTGATCTGGCCCACATTCGGCAGGGCCGCGAGTTTGCCCGATGAGAACTGGTGGTAGGCATCGAGGTCCTTGACGACGACTTTCAGCAGGAAATCATTCGCGCCGCCCATCAGGTAGCATTGCATGACTTCGGGGATGTGGGCGATGGCTTCACTGAACAATTTGATCTCCTCCAGCTTCTGCGTTTCCAGCGAGACAGAACAAAAGACCACGATCGAGGGGTTGATCTTTTTCCGGTCCAGGATGGCCACATACTTTTCGATGATCCCTTCTTTTTCGAACCTCTTGATACGCTCATACACAGGCGTTTTGGTCATGTTCAGCTGGCCCGCCAACTCCTTGATATTGACTTTCGCGTCGTCCTGCAGGACCTCGAGAATCCGCCTGTCAATGGCATCCAGTTTGGGCATAGGAATTTTTCCTTTAAATGAATAATACAGAAATTAAATCAGGAAAAAGTACAGAAATATCTTGAATTAAAGGAATAATTTATTGAGATATTATTATATGGGACAAAATATTCCTGATATCTGTTGCTTTGTATAGAAATCGTTCTTTAATCCAAACCTGACCAAATGAAACCCAGAATGCATCCGCAAAGCCTGATGATGAGTGCCGGATACGACCCGGCGTCGGCACAGCACGCAGTGAAACTCCCGCTTTACCTGACCTCTACCTTTGAATTCGAATCCGCTGAGGAAGGCAAGGCATTTTTCCAAGCTGCCTATGGCAACAATGAAACTGCTGAAGGCGATGAGCCAGGATATATCTACAGCCGGATTGACAATCCCAACCTGCATGTCCTGGAGAAAAGGCTGTGCCTCTGGGATGAAACGGAGGACTGTGCCGTATTTGGCAGCGGGATGGCAGCGATCAGCACCACACTTCTCGAGCTGCTCAAGCCCGGAGATGTGTTGCTTTACGGTTCACCTGTATATGGCGGCACGGCCCATTTCATTGCGGATTACCTGCCCAAAAACGGGATCGAATGCATCCGGTTCAACGCTCAGCATACCATGGAAGAGGTCATGCACCTGTTGATCGACTCAGGCAAATCGTCCCGGCTGAAATGCATCTTCCTGGAAACACCGGCAAACCCCACCAATGACATATTCGATATTGCGATGTGCCGGGAGATCGCGGATCATTTCAGCAAGCCTGATGAACCTGTTCAGGTTGTCGTGGATAATACCTTTATGGGGCCGATCTGGTCACACCCGGTGAGGCATGGCGCCGACCTGGTTGTCTATTCCGCGACCAAGTATATCGGCGGGCACAGCGACCTGATTGCCGGAGCTGTCCTGGGCAGCCGCGAAATGATCGGGCGGATCAAGGAATTGCGCACGTTTTTCGGAAGCATGCCGAGCCCGCACACCTGCTGGATGCTGACCCGGAGCCTTGAAACACTGAAAGTCCGGATGGAGGCCCAGATGGAAAATGCCCGCCTGGTCGCCGGGTACCTGGAGCACCACCCGTTCGTGGAGAAGGTCCATTACCTGGGTTTGATCCCTGAGGATTCGAAGCAATATCCACTGTACAGGAAGCAATATAGCTCTCCGGGTGCCATGATCTCATTTGATATCCACGGGGGAGAGGAAGAAGCCTTCAGGTTCATGAACGGGCTGCAGCTCTTCAAACTTGCCGTCAGCCTGGGCAGCACCGAGAGCCTTGTGCAGCACCCGGCGACGATGACGCATGCCGGAATCCCTGCGGATGAACGCAACGAGATGGGTGTGACCGACAAGATGGTGCGCCTGTCGATCGGCCTCGAGCATGCAGATGACCTCATCCGTGATATTGAGCAGGCAATGGATATAGTGGCGTTCAGCAGTTTTCAGGATGTTGACAATTCGCGAGTAACCATACAGGTACACGAATCATAAGGCTGGATTATTTCGGATTTGAGAGATCCGGAAATATGCAATTTGATTTTCCCGTTCAGAAGAATGAAGAGTGACATTGGAGTTCATCCATGACAAATCAATACCGGACACTCAGATGCTTCCATTCAAGCTTCAGGATCATGGCAATGTAGGCGAGGATTAGCAATGTATTTACCAACATGATGTACACGAGGTTTCCACCGAGCATCGGACGGATCCATTCGCTCAGGAAGTACAGTCCAACGGCAGAGAGGAGGTGGAACAGCATGCGGCCGATGGGGTAAGGCACGGGGAAATATTTTCTGCCCCACGCATAGCACACGATGACCATGAATGAATAGCAGGCCAGTGCGGCCCAGGCTGAGCCAATCACCTCCATCTCGCGGATCAGGATGATGTTCAGCACAACTGTGATCACAGCACCTCCGGTAGAAATCAGTGCACCCAGGTGGGTTTTGTCCTTGATCTTGTACCAGATGGAAAAATTATAGTAGATCCCCAACATGAAATAGGCAACGAGCAGGATCGGGACGACATCGAGGCCGCTCCTGAAACTCCTTCCCAGGATAAACTGGATCAGGTCCAGATACAGGAGGATCCCCACAAACATGATGGACCCCACGGCGGAAAATGCCCGGGCGACCTGCGCATAGATCTCCTTGTTGTCAGACCGCTCTGAATGCTGGAAGAAAAATGGCTCTGCGGCATAATTGAATGCGACCGTAAAGAGATTCATGAGAATCGCCAGCTTGGCTGCAGCGGCAAAGATCCCTCCTTCGGACAGGTTTTCCGTGAGTGAATTCGGCAGGATGTATTTCTGGAAAGTGATGTAGGATGACTGGTTGATCACCCCGGCGATCCCGACCAGGATCAAAGGGAGGGTATATCCGATCATTTTTTTCCACAGTGCATTGCTCCATTGCCAGGGTACCTGGAAATATTTGGGCAGCAGGAAAAGCCAGACGGTACCACTCGCGATGAGGTTGGAAAGGAAAACATACATAAGCCTGTTTTCCGGATTGTATATGCTTTCAGCCCAGGCATTCCCGCTGCGGACAAGCCAGGGCAGGCCTTCGAGGAAGAAGAGCAGGAAGAAGATATTGACCAGGATGCCGCCGACTTTCAGGATGGCAAAACGGACGGGCCTGTTCTCCAGGCGCAGCCGGGCAAAAGGGATGGCTACGAGGATGTCAAAGATGAGTACGCTACCCAGGATCAGCACGTGGTTGCCCATGTCGGGGTAGGAAAGGGCCGCCGCGATAGACCGGTAAAATAAAAACAGGATCGCCGCCCAGACCAGTGCACTGCCCACCAGACTGCCGGCCGCGACTGTAAAGGCCTTGTCCCTCTCCTCCTTCTTGTTGCCAAAACGGAAGAATGCGGTTTCCATACGCATCGTGAGGAGGACCAGCAGGAAAGCGACGTAAAAATAGAAGTCGGAATACAGCCCGTATTGCTCCTGCTCGCCTTCAAAGACGCGTGTCAGGTAGAAGGTGTTGACGAGGTAATGCAACACCCTGCCGAGTACGTAACTGGCGCCATAGATCAGGGTCTCCCCGGCCAGTTTTTTCAACAATGACATGGGCTACATATTAGAGTTCCCTATAATACGAAAAAGAATTGACCTCAAAACTTTTTTTAACTTAGCGCCCCCGTAAACGAGTTCGGTTTTTACCGTATTTTTTCCTGTTCTAATTTGACTTTAAAATGAATGTTTCCCTGCTGAAAAAGATCTCCGAAATCCCCGGCGCCCCCGGGTTTGAAAAACCGATCCGTGATTTTGTGATGGAACAGGTCACCCCGCTTGTGGACGAGGTGTACATGGATTCAATGGGCAGCATTGTCGCTGTGAAAAAGGGAGAACAGGACAAGAAAGTAATGGTTGCGGCACACATGGATGAGATCAGTTTCATTGTGACCCATATCGATGAAGACGGTTTTGTCCGCTTCCATACCCTCGGCGGGTTTGATCCGAAGACACTGACCGCCCAGCGCGTCGTTATCCACGGAAAAGAAGAAGTCATTGGCGTGATGGGTTCCAAGCCAATCCACATCATGACGGCTGAAGAGCGGAACAAGGCGCCGCAGATCAAGGATTATTTTATTGATACCGGGTACTCTGCCGAAGAACTGAAGAAAAAGATCAGCATTGGCTCGCCGATCACCCGGGAGCGCGAACTGATCGAGATGGGAGACTGCGTCAACGGCAAGTCCCTCGACAACCGTGTATCCGTATTTATCCTGCTCGAAACACTGAAGGCATTGCAGGGGCAGGTAATTCCCTATGATCTATATGGGGTATTTACGGTTCAGGAGGAGGTCGGCCTCAGGGGCGCGATCAATGCAGCCGGGCATATCGATCCAGATTTTGGCTTTGGCCTTGACGTGACGATCGCTTTCGACGTGCCCGGCGCACAGGCCCATGAAATGGTCACGCGGCTCGGACACGGTGCAGCGATCAAGATCATGGACGGTTCGACGATCAGCGATTACAGGATGGTTGAATACCTCAAGGCATTGGCGGACAGGAAAGGCATTAAATGGCAGGCCGAGATCCTCCCGAAAGGCGGCACGGATACGGCCGGCATACAGCGCTTCGGAAAGAACGGTTCGATCGCCGGCGCGATTTCCATTCCGCTCAGGCATATCCATCAGGTGATTGAAATGGCCCACAAGGAAGATATCCAGGCCTGCATTTCACTGCTCACCCATGCCGTGAAA
>JARQTN010000035.1 GCA_029976695.1 Lewinellaceae bacterium | reverse complement strand
GCGGGAACAACACCGCCTTCTCCGTATCGTGGTGCATAAAACCGCCTTGCCATATTTGGGCCCGGATGAATAAAATATTGTATCCCCGGGGTAAATCCCGCTGACCCGCCCGTTGTGCCGTTTCTTGTGTAAATCAGGATCACCCCGTTTGCCCCCCTGGATCCGTATACAGATGCCCCCGGGCCCTTGAGTACATCGATATGCGAGATATCGGTAATCGGTACATTGGAGACCATGAGCGCATCGACAGGGATGCCATCGACCACAAATAATGCTTCATTTGAACCTAAAAGGGAAGTGAATCCGCGAATCACGGCGGTTTCATTCGGGAATGAGCCATAGACCTGAACACCGGGCACAAATTGTCTGATGAGATCGAACGGGGAAATCAGATTCTGGGCGAACGGAATGGAGTCCAGGATGATCCTGTCGTCGGGTTCATCATACAATTGACTTGTACGCCTGTATGGGTCATTCTCAATGCGCTTCCTCTTGATGACAACCTCTTCCAGCTGGATAGACATCGCATACTGTTGCTGCTCCTCGAAAGCAGTGAAATATGTGACCAGGTCTTCAGAACTTCCAAATGGCCCCAGGCGAACGGTATCACGGACGATCTTTTGATTCCTGAATGTATCCAGGTGGATGGTATTCCATTTTTTGCCTTCCATCGGATCCTTCTTACGCTCGGATCTTTTCGAGGGCAGCCTGGCCTGAATAAAAAATTGCGTTGAATCATAAAACGCAAGGTCAGTGAACCGGAACCTTCCATCTGCACCCGTCATCTCATCCTCGGTGAAGAAAAGCGGGTCGAGTACATTCAGGGAAACAAATGCCCTGGCAGGTTTGTCAGGCTGGTTGAACCGGGAGACATGCCCCTCGATGGTAAAGCCCCTTTCCATCGGGTGCCTGCGGCGCAGTGGCCTGTCCGAGAGGACATCAGTCCAGTCATACGCCCTCCATCCCTGGGTAAGCATCAGGACATCCAGCGACTGTTTGCGGATCGGGTCATCACGCTCAAAATAGTAACCCGGGCGCTCAATCTTCCCCCTCAGGTCAGAGGAAAGCAGCAAATACGTTCGGATATCTCCTGCTCCTTCCGCTTCCGGTATGGCATACCTGTCTATCACGGATAAGGAAAGATTTGAGAGGAGGCCAACATTTCGCAGCGAATCCTGTACCCGGATATCAAGGACCACCTTTTCCCTCGGACCATATTCTTCATCATTCAGTATTAGCTCAGCATCCAGGCCATCCACCTGTCCATCCACAAACACAAGTCGCTCTGCAACCGGCCGCAGGCTGGACGTAAATAACGTGATCTGGAGTACGCCGGCAGGAAGACTGTCCTTTGGAATTGAAATGACATCTGATGGCCCGGGAGACACCAGGTCAGCATGGGCAAGGATCCTTCCCTTCATCTGGCAAACGAGAAGCGCACCCTCAAGTCCCGAGGGGATGTTTGTCATGGGCTGGATATAAAGTTCACGCTTCCTGTTCTTCACTTGCAGTACATAACCTGCGGTCTTTGCCTCCGGGAAGGGGACAGGGATGGTGCGGTCACCCTGGCGGACCTCAGCCTGATATGTTTCACCGGCCCTGGGCAAAAATGAAAACTGGCCTAGCCCGAGATGGAATGTACGGAATTGACTCACCACCTGTCCGGCCCGGTTGCGGATCACCCCTTCGATGTCCTGCCCCAAACCGGTTCTCCCGTTCACTGCCTTGATCCCGACAAGGGAACGGATCCCCTCAACCAGGAAACCGGATTCCGGTAAAAACTGGATATCCAGTGATTCATATGCATCACCCGCAGCGCTTCCCGCCTGTGTCTTTTCTTCGACAAACTGATTGTCCAGGATGACGAGTTCACGCATGAACTGATCGTGAAAATCAGTGTTAGCCATCAGCCGGGTGTAGGTCCGCAACTGGTAGTTGCCAGCAAGCCACCCTGACCTGGGCACAGCCATCTGACCTGCGCTGCCCCCGGCAAAGATCACATGGCTTTGCCGGGCAACGACCCTGTTTCCCGGATCGAGTAATTCGACATAGAGCAACTGACTCAGGGTATCCGGCTCAAGGGTATGGCCATTCAGCAGGTATACTTTGTACCAGATCGTATCACCCAGGGCATAATAGGGCTTATCCGTATGGACATAGATCTTTTCTCGCGGAAAAACCTCGTTCCAGCGGGCAAGTTTCTCTTCCAGCACGCGCAGGTTCTCGCTGCCCGAAAAACTGCCGAGCCAAATGACCGAGAGGATCAGGAAAATGTATGACCTGTTGTGCATAGGCACCAAGTTATCCAATATGGACCAAATCAGGATAGCGAATGATGGAATATTCTTCGGGGGATTCCGGGGGATTGATCAACCCAACAGGCCAATGGCCTCGTTATTCATATTATAGACCCAGATGAGGAGCAGGATGAACAGGATCACAAAGACCAAAAAAAGCACAAAACAGCCTCCTTTCTTACCATAATTCGTTTCGTCCATTGGTGGTACTTTTTCTCAATTTCCTGCAAAGAAAAACGAAAATATGGTCTTTACAAAAGGAATGAGCCCTATTTTGACCGGGACAGAGGTTTTGTCCGCTCGACCATCCATTGCTTTTCCTGTTCGCCCTCCAGATGCGGCAACAACTGCTCCCTGACCCTTGCGTGATACCCGTCCAGCCATGCGACCTCAACCCTGGTCAGAATATGCTCCAGCACGCATGAGAGATCGATCGGGAAAAGGGTCAGCGTTTCAAAGCCGAGGAACTTTCCTTCTCCGGTTACCATGTATTCCTCCACAAGGACCAGGTTTTCGATCCGGATCCCATACGCCCCCTGTTTGTAGTATCCCGGCTCGTTCGAGACAACCAAACCTGGGACGAAGGGGTACTTTCTGCCACCTGCTGAAGAAGGACTGATCCCGTAAGGCGGTTCATGCACGCTGGAAAAAAATCCGACGCCGTGTCCTGTGCCGTGTCCATAATTCAGGCCTTCTGTCCAGAGGAATTGCCTGGCAAGCAGATCCAGGTGGTAGCCTTTTGTCCCCTCCGGAAATTTTGCCGAGGCCAGCGCAATATGTCCCTTCAGGACTGCCGTATACTGCTTTTTGAAATCATCTGAAACGTCACCCAATGCAATGGTCCGGGTAATATCTGTCGTACCCGTGCGATAATGCCCGCCACTGTCGACCAGCAGGACACCTTCCTTTTTGATGTTGTTGGAGTTATTTTTTCCGGGTCGAAAATGGACGATCGCCCCGTGCGCCCCATAGCCGACGATGGCAGGAAATGATTCGCTGAAATACCCTTCCTGGCGGTCCCGGAATTCCGCAATCCTGCTTGCAAATTCATATTCGGGAACAGCACGTTCCTCAAGCGCCTGCTCCAGCCACATGAATGCCTGTGTCAATGCCACGCCATCCAGGATCATGGTCCTTCGGATGGATTCCTGCTCCTGTTCACTCTTTACAGCCTTTAAAAACATCGCCTCCGAAGGACTCTCGGTGATGTGCTCCTCAGGCAGAAGATTGTACAGCGAGGCATTGACCTGGGCGGGATCGGCCAGCCACCGCGTGCCTGATTTCATGGACATGAGAAAAGCCCGGATATCCCCGTACGGGCGGATGTGCACGCCTGCACGCTCAAGGGCTGCCGAAAGTGGATCTTCCATTTTTTCAGGGTCCAAAAACAGAAATACGCTTTCGGTTGTCACCACCATATAACTCAACACGGAGGTATTGCAAGAAATGTCCCCTCCCCTGATATTCAGCACCCAGCAAATCTCGTCCAGGTCCGTCAGCAGGGCTGCATCACATTCCTTTTTGAGCAGGCCGGTCCTGAGCTTCCCGATGTTCTCTTCCCTCGTTCGTCCGACAAGGCCTGCCGAAACCTCGAAGACGGCATGATCCGGCAGTGCCGGACGGTTCTCCCAGTATTCCGAAAAGGGCAGGTTGACCAGCAGGACATGAATCCCCGCAGGCCGGAGGATATCTTCCATTTGCCTCAGTTTTGATACCGGGACCAGGCGGCCGTCCACTGCGACGGAGGCATGCTTCTCCAGGTTCGCGGCCAGCCAGTCAACAAATCCTGAACCCGGCTGACCGGTATCCTTCATCATGCTGAAGGCCGTATTCCCCAGCTCCAGTTCCGCCTGGATATAATAGCGTGAATCTGTCCAGAGCATAGCCTCATGAGCAGTGATCACTACGGTACCCGCAGATCCGGTAAACCCTGTCAGCCACTCGATCACCTTCCAGTGATCAGGCAGATACTCACTCATGTGGGGATCGGCCATCGGGATGACCAGGGCATCCAGTTCTTCCTTCTTTAGCATTTCCCGAAAGCCCGGGAGCATGCCTTCATTTGCTTTCATATCACTTGTACGTTACGCCCCCAAGGTAAGCGGAATCTCTGTGAAAGCAATTCACATCTAAAAAAATAAATATTAAATATTTTGTTAATATGTGTTTTAAATTCCGTTATATTTGTTTTGGCGCAATTTTTGTGGATGCGCGGAACTATTTTTTTAGCTGAAAGTTTTAATCTTTACACAGACGCCATAAAAGTTTCATTCTATGCTCAAGCAAAGTCTATCACAAAAACTTCTGCAAAAACTCTCCCCCCAGCAAATTCAGCTGATGAAATTGTTGCAGATCCCGACAGCCACGCTTGACCAGCGGATCCAGGAGGAACTGGAGGAAAACCCGGCACTGGAGGAGAATGAACTATCGTTTGACGATCGCGATGAGGAAGGGGGCAGGGATGATGACCCGGGGGACCGGGATGAACAGGCCGGTGACGAGGACAACTTTGAGCTGGATGACTACCTGACGGAATATATGGAGGATGATCCCTCCAGCTACAGGTACCGCACGGACAACTACAGTTCAGAGGAGGTAAAATCCCTCCCGGTTGCGGTCAGCAGAAGCTTCCATGATTACCTTGAGCAACAGGTCGGCATGCTGGAACTGGAAACTGAAAAGGACCAGGTTATTGCCCGCCAAATCATTGGCAGCATTGACAGCGATGGCTACCTCAGGAGGGACCCCATCGCCATTATCGATGACCTGCTCTTCAGCCAGAATCTGGATGTCACCGAAAAGGAGATCTCGTGCATCCTGAAGCAGATCCAGAAGCTCGACCCGCCAGGCGTGGGGGCAAGGGATCTGCAGGAATGCCTGAAGATCCAGATCGAGCAGCGGATCCGGAAAGACAAGGAAACACTTGGCGGTGTCACGACCCATGCGCGGGAGGTGGCGCTGGACATCCTGACGAACTACTTTGAAGAATTTTCCAAAAAGCACTATACGAAGCTGCAGCGCCAGCTCGAGATCACTGAAGCGGAATTGAAAGATGCTGTGGACGAGATCCTGAAGCTCAACCCGAAACCGGCAAGCGGGTATGCGCCATCTCATGAAATTTCCACCCATTATGTCGTGCCTGATTTCTTTATCGTGAACAGGGAAGGCGAGCTCGAACTGACGCTGAACACACGCAATGCCCCGGAACTGAAGATCAATGACCAGTACCTGGATATGCTGAAAAGCTACAAGGCCCGCAAGCGAAACAAGTCTGTGAGCAAGGAGGACAAAAAGGCCATCATGTTCATCAAGCAGAAAATCGACTCGGCCAAATGGTTTATCGATGCCATCCGGCAAAGGCAGCAAACGCTCTACAAAACCATGTATGCGATCATGCAGTTCCAGTATGACTATTTCCTCACTGGCGACGAAAAACGCCTGCGGCCGATGATCCTCAAGGACATCGCCGAGATCACGGACCTTGATATATCCACCGTATCCAGGGTAGCCAACAGCAAATTCGTCCAGACCGAATTCGGCACCAAACGACTGAAGGACTTTTTTTCCGAATCCCTACAAACCGAAAACGGGGAGGAAGTATCCACGCTTGAAGTCAAGAATATCCTTGGTGAGATCATCGACAGGGAAAACAAGAAAAAACCGCTGTCCGACGAAAAACTCAAGGACATGCTCCAGGAGAAAGGATATCACATTGCCCGGAGGACGGTTGCCAAGTACCGCGAACAGCTCAATATCCCGGTCGCCCGCCTGAGAAAAGAACTTTGACAGGCAGTATTGCCGAAGCTATCCTTGCAATTCCATTGCTGCATCCATCCCGGCCCGGATGACACGGCATGCCGAATAAATCTCTTCTTCCGAAATAACCAGGGGTGGCGAGATCCGCATCGATGATGTATCAAACAGGAACCAGTCGAGGAGGACACCATGGTTCCAGCAGTATTGCACAACCTTCATCAGCGTTTCCTCATCTTCAAACTGGACGGCGATCATGAGCCCGGCGCTCCTGATTTCCTTGACGAGCGGATGGGTCAGTTCCTCTCGAAACAGCCGTTCCATTTGCGGCACACCCAGGTATGGTTTGGCATCAACCATATACTCCAGGGTCGCAAGGCCCGCCGCACAACAGACCGGGTGCCCGCCGAAGGTTGTGATATGCCCCAGGACGGGATTGTGTGTAAAAACCTGCATGATCTCGGGGGCGCTGATAAATGCCCCGATCGGCATGCCGCCCCCCATGGCCTTTGCCAGGAGCAGGATGTCCGGCAAGATACCATATTGTTCAAAAGCAAACATGGTGCCCGTCCTTCCGTAACCGGTCTGGATCTCATCGAAGACCAGCAGGGCACCGGTTTCATCGCATCTGTCCCGGAGCGCCTGGAGGAATTCCTGCCTTGCCGGGTAGATCCCGGCCTCGGCCTGCACGACTTCGGTGATCACGGCAGCCGTATTCGATGTGATCTTCTCCAGGCTGGAAATATCATTGAACGTGATGTGCCTGATCCCCGGCACCAGCGGCCGGTAGGCCCCTGTCCCCCACTGGTCGCTCCGAAGGCTGTCTGCACCGTGCGTGCTTCCATGGTAGGCATTGGCACAGGCTGCAATTTCATATCGGCCGGTATATCGTTTTGCCAGCTTCATGGCCCCTTCGACAGCTTCACTGCCCGAATTGACAAAATAGACCTGGGAAAGCTGATCCGGTAATACTTCGGCAAGCCTTGTAGCCAACCGGATCTGCGGGGCCTGCAGGTGTTCGCCGTACACCATGGTATGCATATAGGACGCAGCCTGTTTCTGGACAGCCTCCACAACGGCAGGATGTGAATGCCCGATCGAGGAAACACTGATCCCTGCGTTCAGGTCCAGGTATGCATTTCCTTTTTCGTCGAAGATACGGCATCCCTCTGCCCTGGATACGCTGATCATCATCGGGCCGGGGCTGGTCTGTGCGACATGGGCTAGGAAAAGCTGGCGGAGGTTTGGCATTTTTATATGTAAAGTTAATACTTCACGACGATGGCGCTGAACCGGTTAACCGATATAGGTGAATTCATGTATCTTCGTTTGCAACTGAAAATCAGAAGTACCATGCAAAAAATATATGCTTTCATCTTTCCGATCCTCCTTGCCGGTACCCTTTCGGCGCAGGGCATCGAATTCTTTCACGGTTCATGGGAAGAAGCCCTTGAGAAGGCCTATGAAGAAGAAAAAGTCATCTTCGTGGATGCCTTTACCACGTGGTGCGGCCCCTGCAAGACGATGTCGAAATACACCTTTACAGATGAAGCTGTGGGCGAATTCTACAACGAACACTTCATCAATATCAAGCTGGACATGGAAAAGGAGGAAGGCCTGAAGTGGCGCCAGACATACCCTGTTTCAGCTTACCCGACCCTGTATTACATCGATGTCGAGGGAGAGGTTGTCTTGCGTTCAGTCGGGGCCAAAAAGCCGGCTGACTTGCTTGCGATGGGCGAAAAGGCTGCAAAGGGCTATGACTCCAGTAAAAAGTATGCAGAAAAATATGAAGACGGCGACCGGAGCTATGACCTGATGTATAACTATATCCGGACCCTGAACAAGGCCAATAAACCAAGCCTGCGGATTGCCAATGAGTACATCTCCACGCAATCTGACCTTTCTACGGAAGAAAACCTGAAATTCATCCTCGAAGCAGCCACACGGGTGGATTCAAAGATCTTCGGATACCTGGAGCAATATAAGAAGGAGATCATTGCACTTACTTCAGAGTCAGCTTTCCGGGACAAGGTGATGGAAGCTGCGCAGAACACCGTGCAAACCGCCATCGAATATGAAGCGCCTTCCATCCTGGATGATGCTAATGCTGCGGTAAAGGAACACGCCCCGGATGAAGCTGATGCATTTTCACACAGGAGCATGATGGACTATGCCCTTGCCATGCGGGATCCGGCTACATACGAAACACATGCAAAGGCCTACCTGAAAAAACACATCAAGGATGATGCAGACAAGCTCCTGGGCATGGCAGACGAGATTGAAGCCTACTACGGCCTGAATAACGAACTGCTCCCACTTGCACTTAAAGCTGCAGAGGCCGCCTACAAAATGAAACCGACATTTGATAGCGCCATATCCTATGCCAGCCTGCTGAATAAAAGCGGCGACCTGCAGAGAGCGCTCAAGGTGATCGAAGAGCAGATCGAAGCCACAGGCGAGGACGAGCGGCAGATCCGAAAGCTGCAGAATTTCAAAAA
>JARQTN010000034.1 GCA_029976695.1 Lewinellaceae bacterium | reverse complement strand
TGTTCAGGAAGTCTGATCAGAAAAGAAATCGTCATATTCATTCCGTTTCTTTTCCTTCTCCATCGGAGGCAGCTCAAGTTTCTCTTCCTCTTCCGTGACATCCTCGTATTCCACATATTCTCCCTTGATCTGTTTCTCCTGCTCTTTCACCATTTTGCTGACTTTCCTGTCAAGGAAGGATTTTGCAAAGAGAAACCCGGATACAATCGGGAAACCGAAAATTGTCAGGAGGATCAATGCGATGCCGACGATCCAGTTGCGGAAGAGCATATCCCAGACAAACCGGCCATAGTTGATGACGGTCCTGTGGTTTATGAGCAGTGCCCCAATAATCAGGAAGGGGGCAGCCCAGGCGAGAATGGCAAAAACGGACTTTGCGATAAACCAAAGTGCAATAAACCCAAAGACGAGCAGGACCATCCCCAGGATACTGTTCAATCCAATTTTGAAATCTGATTTACTTTGCATGGCTACCTATATAAACCCGGTGCACAGGCTGATCGTTCAGCATCCGGCATGTGTGCAATTGAAAGATCGACAAAACCGGGGATTTTGCCTATTGATCCAGCCATTTTTACTCGAAAAAACCGGTTTCAAACTGCATTTCATACAAGGAAAGGTATTTCCCGTCCTTGATCTTGAGCAGTTCTTCATGGGACCCGAATTCCACCTTCCTGCCTTTTTCCATCACCATGATGTTGTGTGCATTGCGAATGGTGGAAAGCCGATGTGCGATAATGATGGATGTCCTTTTCTGGATGAGTTTCTCTATCGCATACTGGATGATGCTTTCCGTTTCGGTATCTATGGAAGAAGTCGCTTCATCCAGGATCAGGATATCCGGATCATAAACAAGGGCGCGCACAAAGGAGATGAGTTGCCTTTGTCCCATGGACAGGTTATTGCCCCTTTCTGTCACAATAAAATCATACCCGTTTGGCAGCTTCTCAAAGAACGGGTGTGCCCCGATCTGCTTTGAAGCCTCAATAACCCGATCACGCCCGATCCCGGGATTCCGCAATGTGATGTTTTCAAATATTGTCCCTGTAAACAGGAATACATCCTGCAACACCATCGCCATCCTTTCACGGAGGTGGTAGAGTTCGTAAGCATCAATGGAGACATCATCGATGAGGACCCTTCCAGACTCCACATCATAAAAACGGTTGAGAATGTTGATGATCGTTGTCTTTCCGGACCCTGTACTGCCGACAATCGCAAGGGATTCACCCGGGGCCACCTCAAAATTGAGGTCATGGATCACCCGGTTTTTCCCATCATAGGAAAAATTGACATGTTCAAATGCGATTTTACCCTGGATCTTGCCTTTCTGGTAGTCGCCCTTGTTCTCGATTCGGGAAGTATTGTCCAGAACGCGGAACACCCGGTCAGAGGCGACCAGGCCCATCTGAAGGGTATTGAACTTATCTGCGAGGACCCGCATGGGCCTGAACAACAAATTGAGGTACAGGGGAAAAGCAACTAGCTCCCCCGGGGTAACCGCCCCGCCAATCACGCCGCGGGCACCCCACCAGACCATGAGTCCGAGAGCGAGCGCAGCAATCACCTCCACAACCGGAAAGAAGATCGCATAGTACAGGATCGCATTCAGGTTTGCCTGCGTATACTCCCTGTTGATCTGCCGGAACCGGTCACTTTCCTGTTTCTCTGCATTAAAGATCTGCACGATGCGCATGCCCGTGATGCGCTCCTGCAGGAAAGCGTTCATTTTCGAGATCTGTGTCCGGACGACCTGGTAGGACGCTTTCACTTTTTGCTTGAAAATCCACGTGGCGATGATGATCAGCGGCAATGTCACTAGGCAAATGACCGTCAGTTGGACGGACGTCAGGAACATGACGGCGAGCACAACGATCAGGCTCAGGATATCTGCAACGATCGTGATCGACCCCTGGGAAAAAACAGTATTGATGGTCTCGATATCATTTATGGTTCGTGTCGTGACCGTCCCGATGGGTGTTTGGTCAAAAAAGCGCAGTTTCAGCTGTACAATGTGCCGAAAAACACGGACCCTGAGATCCTTGATGACAGACTGACCGAGCAGGCTTGTCATATAAATGAACACATACTGGAGAATCCCGGTGAGCAGGAGCACTCCAACAAACACACCGCACATCATCAGGAGTCCCTGGATATCTGATTCAAACACGTAGTTGTCCACGATCTTGTTGACCAACCAGGGGCCTGCTGTATTCAGAGGCGCCAGGAGGACAGCAAGCAGCAGACAAAGGGCAAACAGACCCTTATAAGGCATTGCCAGGGCCAATACCCGTTTCAGCAGATCCCAATCTAATGACGGCTTTTTTTGTTCTTCCAATTTGGCGGGATTCGATCAACTAATGAATCATAAACAATGCAAAAGTAAATATGTTATCGGTCATCGGCCCATTCATTCAGGATAAATCGCCTTCGTCCTGAAAACTGTAGTAGGACTGGTCATAGATGATCAAGTGGTCCACAACTTTCATTTCCAGGAGTTCAGCGGCTTTCACAAGCCTCTTTGTCAGGCTGATATCCTGCATGCTTGGCCTGGCATTACCTGAGGGGTGGTTATGTGCCAGGATCAGTGCGTACGCGTGACAGGTCAGCGCTTTCTGGAAAATGATCTTGGGATCAACGACCGTACCATGCATCCCGCCGGAACTCATCCGCTCGAGACCCACTTTTGTCATTTTACGGCTCAGGAAAAGCACCCAGAACTCTTCATGCCTGAGATCCATCAGTTGCGGGGCGAGGATATGGTAGGCCTGTCGGGAAGAGCGGATGATCTCGCGCTCCGATGTCTCCTGCTTCTGACGCCTCCTGCCCAGCTCGAGGGCGGCCTCGATCTTTACGGCTTTGGCCTTGCCGATCCCATTAAAATCACACAGTTGGTTTGCGCGCAACCGGGCAAGTTCATGGAGGTCATTGTCTACATGGCTGAGGATCCGCCTTGACAGGGTCAGGGCGCTTTCCCTGCTGGAACCTGAATTGATCAGGATGGCAAGCAATTCAGAATTTGAAAGTGACCGGATGCCCAGGCGCATAGCCTTCTCCCTCGGTCTGTCTTCTTCGGCAAGTGATTTTACGGGTAGTGTGTCCATCATACTCCATTTTAAAGGTGATCAAATGGAGCATCGAGAATGCAACCGGAAGATGCAGAAAAATCCCTACAAAGTCAATGCCTGTTCCAGGTCTGCGATCAGGTCTTCCACTGTCTCCACACCTATGCTCAGGCGGATCAGTGAATCCGTCAACCCGGATTTGAGGCGTTCTTCCCGCGGGATTGATGCATGTGTCATGCTTGCCGGATGGCCGATCAGTGATTCCACCCCCCCGAGGCTTTCGGCCAATGAAAAGATCCGTGTCTTCTGCATGACCGTATGTGCAGCCCCGACCGATTGTTCTTTCAGGTCAAATGAGATCATGGCGCCAAATTTCCGCATCTGGGATTTGGCCACTCCATGCTGGGGGTGACTCTCCAGGCCAGGGTAATTGACTTTGCCGACCCTTGGGTGTGCCTCCAGAAAACGCGCAATCTGCATGGCATTGTCACATGCCCATTCCATCCTGAGATGGAGCGTTTTGATCCCGCGCAGGGTCAGGAAACAATCCTGCGGCCCGGGCACGGCACCGGCTGCATTCTGGAGAAAATAAAGTTGATCGGCAATATCCCTGTTGCGCGTCACGACAGCACCCATGATGACATCCGAATGGCCGGCGATATACTTAGTCACTGAGTGGTGCACCATGTCTGCACCCAGGTCCAGCGGATTTTGCAGATATGGCGATGCGAAGGTATTATCGACGCATACCAGCACCCCGGATGCACGGGCGATCTCCACTACGCTTGATATATCCACTACTTGCATGACCGGGTTGGTCGGCGTTTCGAGCCAGAGGAGCTTGACATTGGGCGTGAGCTCCTGTTTGAGCGCTGCCGGGTTGGTGAGGTCGATAAATGCACTTTCGATCCCCAGCTGCTGAAATACCTTTGTCAGCAGCCTGTACGAACCACCGTAGAGGTCATTGCCCGCAACGACCTTGTCACCGGACCGGAATAATTTCAGGATATTGTCCATTGCTGCCATCCCGCTGGAAAAGCAGATGCCATACGTCCCGTTCTCAAGTTCTGCAAGGCTCTGCTGCAATGCGTCACGGGTTGGGTTCTGGGTGCGGGCATACTCATATCCCTTGTGATCACCCGGGGCGGCCTGGACATATGTAGATGTCTGGAAGATCGGTGTCATGATGGCTCCCGTACCGGGATCCGGATGCACACCGGCATGGACGGCTTTCGTACCAAAACCTGTTTTACGATCTTTTTCCATATGGTTTTCCAATTATGACGATACGGCCTGTCTTGAGAGCACTCGTTGTACCGCACTGACGACATCTCCCACCCCAAGTCCGTATTTGTCCAAAAGCTGGATGGGTTTGCCGCTCTCGCCAAATTTATCATCGACCGCGACCATTTCCATTGGTGTAGGCAATTGACGGGCCAGCAATTGGGCGATGGCATCTCCAAGCCCACCGTTGACCTGGTGTTCTTCGGCGGTCACGACAGCACCAGTCTTCCGGACGGATCCGAGGATCATTTCTTCATCAAGCGGCTTGATGGTGTGCAGGTTGATCAGTTCAACGGAAACACCCTCAGCCGCAAGCTGCTTTGTGGCTTCCATGGCTTGCCAGACCATGTGCCCGGTGGCAAAAACAGTGACATCAGCACCTTCCTGCATCAGGATCCCTTTCCCGATTTCAAAGGGCTCGTCCTCGGGCATGAAAACGGGCCATCCGGGCCTGCCAAACCTGAGGTACACGGGGCCTTCATGGGCAGCAATGGCAATCGTAGCGGCTTTTGTCTGGTTATAATCACATGGGTTGATCACAGTGAAGCCCGGCAGCATCCGCATCATCCCCGTATCCTCCAGGATCTGGTGGGTGGCGCCATCCTCCCCCAACGTGAGTCCTGCATGGGACGCACAGACCTTTACATTTTTGTGGGAATAGGCAATGGACTGCCTGATCTGATCATACACGCGCCCGGTGGAAAAATTGGCAAATGTTCCGGTAAAAGGAATTTTACCGCCAGTCGCCAGGCCTGCGGCAACACCCATCATATTCGCTTCCGAAATGCCCATCTGAAAAAAACGCTCCGGGAAGGCATCGATAAATGCCTTCATTTTCAATGACCCGACAAGATCTGCACAAAGGGCTACAGCATCCGGATACTGCTTTCCCACTTCATAAAGACCGGCTCCGAATCCATCGCGGGTGGATTTCTTTCCCGTCACAACATATTTTTCTAGCATAGTCAGTTGATTGTCTTGTCAATTAAGAAGCACCATTTTCCATGGGAAAGTCACCAAGGGTTTCGGGCAGCTGGGCCAGAGCTTTCTCCAGTTGCTCATCATTCGGAGCAATGCCATGCCACTTGTGCGAATGCATCATGAAATCGACGCCATTCCCCATTTCAGTCCGCATGACGATCATGACTGGCTTCCCTTTTCCTGCATGTTCCTTTGCTTTTCCAAGTGTCCGGAGCACATCTTCCATGTCATTGCCTTCCATGGACAGCACATCCCATCCGAATGCCTTCCATTTTTCTGCAATATCGCCAAGGTGCATAACCTCTTCAGTCGGGCCGTCGATTTGCTGGAAATTACGGTCCACAATGGCAATCAGGTTATCCACCTTGTGGTGTGCCGCACTTAGTGCAGCCTCCCAGATCTGTCCTTCCTGCTGCTCACCGTCACCAGTCAGGACATAGACCAGGTGGGGATCCCCATCCAGCCTTTTGGAAATGGCAGCGCCGATCGCCACGGATAAACCCTGTCCCAAAGAACCTGAAGCAACACGTACCCCGGGTAACCCTTCATGCGTGGCAGGGTGGCCCTGCAGCCTGCTGTTGATCAGGCGAAACGTGGAAAGCTCACCGATATCAAAATACCCTGACCGTGCCAATATACTGTACCACAATGGAGAAATGTGTCCGTTGGAGAGGAAGAACATGTCCTCCCGCTTTCCGTCCATATTGAAATCCGGGTTGTGGTGCATCACTTCAAAATACAAGGCGGTTAAAAGGTCTGCACATCCAAGCGATCCCCCCGGGTGGCCGCTCTGTGCTAAGTGAACCATTCTCACGATATCCCGCCTCACCTGGGAAGCAATGGATTCTAATTTTTCTACGTTGGCCATGTGGGCAAAAATAAAAAAAGGCAACCGCTCATGACGATTGCCTTCTGATAATTCTTTCGGGCTTGCAATTAATTCACCGCATCGGAAAGTTTTGTTCCTGCTTTGAATTTAGCCACTTTTCTCGCTTTGATTTTGATGGTTTCACCAGTCTGAGGATTCCGTCCTGTACGTGCTTTCCTCTTGGATACTGAAAAAGAACCAAAACCAGGGATAGAAACGCGGTTTCCTTTTTTCAAGCTTTTAGTGATTGCGGTCAATGCTGCATTCAATGCACGATCTGCGTCTGCTTTTGTCAAACCAGCTTCTTTCGCAATTGCTTCAATTAATTCTCCTTTGTTCATTTCAGAAAATTTAATGATAAAATAAAATCAGGGCAAATTTAGCCGCATCTCATATTAAAAACAAACTTTATACGAACAATTTTGGGCTGAAACCCCTGATTTTACTGGGTTTTTGGGCGTTTTTGCCCTTTTCGGGCATGATTTCTGCTCCTGCCTCGATAAAGAGCCAGAATCTGCCTACTTTTGCAGGTATGAAAATGATCCGCAATCTTGTCCTTTTCCTTGCCCTGTTTGGCTTTCTGGTCCCTTCGTGCAGCCGTGGAACCGGCTGCCCTGCTGAGTCGGCCCAGGTCAAAACGGATAGGGCCGGAAACCCGAAAAAAGGGACCAGCCAGCACCTTTTCCCAAAGAAAATGCGGAAGAACCGCAACTGAGTTCAGGATCTCAACCGCGGATCAAGGATTTCACTCAGCCGGTCACCGATCCGGTTGAAAATGTACACACTCAGAAAGATCATGAGCCCTGGAAAGAGGACCAGCCACCACGCATCAAACTGGCTGCGCGCCTGGTTCAGAAGTTTTCCCCAACTCATTTCTTCAATGCCCAGACCCAGGCCCAGAAATGAGAGCGCCGATTCTACCAGGATGGCAGACGAAAAACCGAAAGCAACCGTCACAATCACGGGGCCAAGTGCATTCGGGAGCAAATGCCTGAAGATCACAAGGTATTCAGGAAGCCCGAGGGACTTTGCCGACTGGATGAATCCCTTCTCCTTAACCTTCATCACTTCAGCACGGATGTACCGGGCAATTGTTGGCCAGCGAATAAACCCGATGAGGAACGCAATGAAAAACGCAGACGGATGCACCATTAAACCGAGGCATGCCAGCACAAGGAACAATCCCGGGATACTGCGGAAAACCTCAATGAGACGCATTCCGATCTGGTCCAGTGGAACGGGCACCATGCTCATGCGTCCGCCCAATCGCCTTGTCAAATACCCGGATAACCAGATGGCCAGTGCCATGAGAACTCCCGTGACGAACAGGTAAACAAACAGATCCATCATCCCGTATGCCCCGTCAGCAATGATTTGGATGATGACGGCGATTCCGAAAATAACGAGAATCCCTCCCAGGAGCGCAATCACGCACCCCAGGCCGGATATCCGGATTCCAGTGTTTCCCCAGTAGCCCATTGCAATGCCGGCGGGCAATCCGATCAACAATGCAAAAATGGTGGAAAGCAGGCCGATCACAAGGGCAATCCGGCATCCCCTGACAAGGCCTGCAAGTACATCCCTGCCGAGTGCGTCTGTACCCAACCAGTGCCTGAAATACCAGCTTTCAACATCCTGTTTGCCGAATGGGCTCCTGAAACGCGCATTCTCCAGGTCAATGTATGATGAAGAATACGGAATTGGTGCCCGGAGAACAAATTCAAAATGTGTATTGTGCCAATCCTTTTGCGGGTACTGGTTTCCATCCAGACCAAGGCCCGTCAGGTATCCGGAAATCGCTGGAAAATAGTACCGTCCATCCTCCCTGAAGACAATCGGTTTTTCATTCGCTATGAAATCGCCGAAAACGGCACAGAAAAGCAGGATGTAGATCACCCACCTGCCCGGCCTGCCCGGCAGCCATTGTTTGATTCCGGGTAACCTGTATTTTGCTCTGCCCGTCATGAGACCATTGTTTGGGAAGTACTTTCGGGTCGGAGTTTCGGATCCGCAACCTGGTATGCAACATCTGTCAGGAGGTAGGAAACCATGGTGATCGCGCTGGACATCAGCAGGACACCGAAGACCACATTCCAGTCCTTTGCCAGGATACTGCCATACATAAGCCTGCCGATCCCGGGAATGTTAAAGATGACCTCGATGATCAGGGAACCGGAAAAAAGAACAGGGATGGCACCACCGAGGATCGTAATCATCGGGAATAGGGCATTGCGGAATGCCTGTTGCCAGACGGCTTTCCGTTCACTCATGCCAAAACTCCTGTAAAACAGGAAATAGTCCGCTTTCAGCTCATGTTCAATAGATTGCTTCATTTGCTGGGAAATGTATGCCAGGGA
>JARQTN010000033.1:32127-33644 GCA_029976695.1 Lewinellaceae bacterium | reverse complement strand
GAAGGGGGCTGCTATCGAGTTTGGCTCAACCCGCTGGTTTGATGTTCCTGACGGATCCTGGATTTCTTTCGAAAATGGTTGATGATAAACAGGATGCCCACAACGATAAATGGGAAGGTAATCATCAGGACAATCAGCAGGCTCATCTGGACCGAGTGGTTCATCCTGTAATTATGCAGATAGATAAACGGAGTAAATCCCAGCCCAATGAGGGTAAAAATGATGCCGCCGACCAATTCCCATTTCCACGCGACAACCAGCAGGCCGATCAGAATGAAAGACGGGATCATGTGCATGAGGAATCCGCCGATCTGCTGCCAGACCGTCAGTTTGGGATCAAACGCATCCAGCGCGAACATGCTGATGAACAGGATGGCGAGGATGCAGAGGATCCGGGGTGTCCAGTGAAGGAGGTCGAATTTCTTTTTCATCGCACTGGAATTTTCGAATTGGGAATATTGCAAGCAAGTCTATTTTGGTAGGGATTTCACACCTGCCATAACTAAAGTTTTAGTTATTCATTACAAATAACCAGAACATTAGTTATCTACCAATTTTCACGATCTACAATTTACTACCATCCATTCGCCATTCGCCATTCGCTGACAACTCCCTCTTTCGGTCACAGGTTTGTAAACCCGAGTTTCTTAATCACTGTTCGTTGGATGTTTATCGCGGGTTGAAACCCGCTCCCCATGTAGCCATTCTCAATTTTCAATTTTCAATTCTCAATCATCATGCTTCCTTGGCAAAACTTCTTCAGGAAACGGGAAGACAATCGTCGAATTTTTCTCCGCAGCAATATTCGCCAGCGTCTGGTAGAGCCTTAGCTTGATGGCTGAAGGTGATTGATCAATCAACTTTCCTGCAGAAAGGAGCTTGTCCGCTGCCTGCTCCTCTGCCACGGCCAGGATGATGCGTGCCCGGCGCGAGCGCTCGGCCTCAGCCTGGTTGGCCATCATGCGGCGCATGTTCTCCGGGAGCTGGATATCCTTGATCTTGACATCGATGATCTCGATGCCCCATTCCTGTGTCTCGAGCTCTACGATCTTTTTGATATTCTTGCCCATTTCCTCACGTTTGGACAGGATGGTGTCCAGTTCGACTTTTCCGCAGACATCCCGCAACGCCGCCTGGGACAGCTGGGTGATGGCAAAGCCGTATTCCTCGACCTCAAGGACTGCCTTTTCCGGATCGGTGATCTTGAAAAAGACAACCCCGTCGATGCTGCAGGGCACATTGTCTTCCGTCATGACCTCCTGGGACACAATATTGATCGTGATGACGCGGATATCGACTACCTGGATCGTCTCGATGAGCGGGATGATCCAGCGGAAACCCGGGTTGAGCGTTTTGACATATTTCCCGAAGCGGAATTTGAGCGCCCGTTTGTATTCAAAAATCACGCGGATACCGCCCAACAGGATCAGGGCCACGAGGGCAACGACAATATAGACCGGATCGAACATATCTGGATGAGTTTAGGTTTTTATTGCGTGCAAATGCACACCTCCCTG
>JARQTN010000033.1:13153-32027 GCA_029976695.1 Lewinellaceae bacterium | reverse complement strand
AGCATGATGCTCATGAAAAGCTGGCTTTTCCGCATGCCGATAGATTCCTTTTTGATGCCGCTGACATGCTCGTTCATCTGTGATTCCAACCCGATCAGGATATCATTTTTCTGCTTGAGCAGTTTTTTGGTCTCGGCAAACTGGAACTTGCGTATCGCATCAGACAATTCGGATAGATAAGGCTGGAGGATTTGCTTGAACCGCACCAAAGGCTTTCCTTCTTGTTCCTGAACCGGCTCAAGGCTGTTATCCACATATTCAGTGCATGTGGACACAATCAGGGAGATGGACTGGAGGATGTCCTGGGCCAGGTCACAAAAAAGGATGTACACCCGGCTTGCTTCACCATTGCTTTCCTGGATCCTTTTCACAAGATGGTACATCTGCCTGTACAGGGTTGAATTTTCCTCCTTGAGCTGGAGGGTTTCCTGCCTGGACTTCCTGAGCAGGTCCAGATCTTCTTTCAGCAGCCCGTCGATGGCATGAGCATAGTTCTTGCTGATCAATTTCAGAATGTCCACCACCTGGTTCGTTGTTTCCTCGATGATCTGGTGTGTGGTCAGGTGGGACATCCGTTTTTCCATCGCTTTTTCTGATTCCTTCTTTTTCTCCTTTTTCTTGTGCAGCAGGAATGTTCGGCTGATCATGATGACGGCCAGGATGACCAGCGCACCGATCCCCCAGATCCCGAAAAAATAGATGATCACGGCGAATGTGGCGGCTGCGGTAAATGCCATGAAAGCTGTAAAAAACCAGCCACCAATTACATTGAATACGCCGGCAATGCGGAACACGGCACTGCTGCGCCCCCAGGCCCGGTCAGCCAGGGATGTTCCCATCGCCACCATAAAGGATACGTAGGTCGTCGATAACGGAAGCTTCAGGGAGGTGGCAAAAGCGATCAAAGCGCTTGCGGTCGTCAGGTTGACAGAAGCACGCACAAGGTCAAAAGCTGGCGGGTCCAGCTGTTTATCCCGGGTTAACGCTTCATGATTGGGCTCGAAACTGGTTTCCAGTTTTTCCCTGAAGGTGCCTGGCATGAGTTTGGCAAATTCATTGCGTGCCCAGATCGTGTACCGGACAATACTCTTTGACAACCTGTTTGGCGTAAACCTCTCCGATCCTTCAGACTGGCGTCCAAGATTCACTTCTGTTTCTGTAACGGATCTCGCCTTTTTGGAAAACCAGAGGGTCAGGACCATGATAATACCCGCAGCCAGAAGCAAATATGTTTTCGTCCTCACGGGCTCATTCAGGATAGACATGCCAAATGCATCCGGATCTGTACCGGAGCCATTCCAGGCAAGAAAGGATTCCAGACCGGCTATGGGTACGCCAATGAAATTCACCAGATCATTTCCGGCAAAGGCCATTGCAAGTGCGAAAGTGCCAAACAATACGACAAACTTCAGGATATTCCACTTGAATACAGTCAGGCAAACCTGCATCACGACAGTCCAGAAGGCAAATGCAATACCGAACAGGAGCAGGGTATTGCCAGTCACCCATTTCAGGAATGATTCAGAAATAAATGATGCCCCCTTGACCCCCTTGATCAGCAAAAAGTACGTCAGCGCTGAAAGGGCAAGGCCGGACCAGACTCCCCCAACCCACTGGATGCGCTTTTTGACATGGAATGAAAAAAGGAGCCTGGAAAAGTACTGGACGATACTCCCGACCACAAAAGCAATAAACACGGAGAGGAATATCCCGGATATGATGATAAACGCACTTGACGAGTTGATGTAATCCCCCATTACCCCGAGGGGTTCTCCGGCATTCGTGAGTTTGATCACGGATACGGCCACAGCAGCACCAAGGAGTTCGAACACAATGGATACGGTGGTAGAGGTGGGCATCCCGAATGTATTGAACAGGTCGAGCAGGATGATGTCGGTGATCATGACCGCCAGGAAAATGATCATGATCTCACTGAAAAAGAAATAATCGGGATTGAAAATCCCCTTCCTGGCGACTTCCATCATGCCACTTGAAAAAGTCGCCCCGATGATAATCCCGAGGCTCGCCACGATCATGATGACATTGCGCGTAGCGACTTGTGAACCGATCGCGGAATTCAGAAAATTCACGGCATCATTGCTCACGCCCACGATCAGGTCAGAAATGGCCAGGACAAAGAGGATGATGACGATGATCAGGTAGATATCCGGCATGAACGGTTCAAATGCATTTGTCGAATCATCAAAATTAGGATTCACAAGTTAAGGAATTGTAAATTCCCTTTCCTGCGGATGTTGAGCCAAATCAAAAGGGTTCCTGATCCGGATCATTCGATGCACCCCGTCATTTGCCTATTATGGGGGAACTAAAGACTCCGTTTATGCCTCGTCCGCGCAACAAGGAAGAACTCCTGGCAAGAAGCCATGAAACCTATCAGGATCTTGTCAACCACATTCAGGCTTTGTCTGTGGAGCAGCAGCATGCGCTCTTTCCCATGGGTACACTCAACCGCAATGTACGCGATGTCCTTGCCCATCTCCACCATTGGCACCTGATGTTTGAAGACTGGTATGAAGTGGGTATGAGAGGCGAGAAGCCGGATATCCCGGCAAAGGGGTTTACCTGGAAAACCACGCCCGACCTGAACCGTGTGATCCAGCTGAAATACAGCAACACACCAATGCATGAAGTGCTGTCCATGCTGGATGCTTCCCACCAGCGTGTACACAGCCTGATCGGCAAGCATACGGACGAAGAGTTGTTCGAGAAAAAGCGATACAAGTGGACCGGAAGCACTTCGCTTGGCGCTTACCTGATCGGGGCCACTTCGAGCCATTATGATTGGGCATTGAAGTTGATCCGGAAATGCCTGAAGGTCAAATAACGACCCTGTCCAGTCCTGGAAATTGATTTTTCAGTGATGCGGTGTATCTTCGTCCTTTCAGGTTTTTCAACACAACGTATTTTGACCAGAATCAGCTGTATCCTTCTGCTCTTTCTCGTGATCGGCCAGGAACCGATGGCGCAGGATATCCAGGTAGCGCGGTCTGACATCAATGATGCCCTCAAACTGAAAACCTCCGTTGAAAAGGACTCGATCCTCATTCACAATTACAACCACATCGCGGAAGCTTATGCCAATTGGGGTGACTCCCTTGCCCGCAACTATATCGACACGCTGGCTGAGCTGTCTGAAAGATCGGACTGGTCCAAAGCACGTGGCCTTTATCACCGCGCAGTGGGCAAATACCACGACAGGAGGGGGGATTATGAAGAGGCCCTGGCTGCGTACTCCAGGGCGGTGGAGGCGTTTGAACAGGCCGGGGACTCATCGGCTTACCTTGTCTATACAGTCATTCTGAAAGCATTTGTGCTGAATAACAACGGGTTGTATGATGCTTGTGAACTGGAACTGGAAAGCGTCCGGGATATAGCGGAAGAGTTATCAAACAAGAATTACCTCGCATGGATCATCGATGCTTTTGGTGATCACTATTTCTATTCCGGGTTCGGAAAACAGGACATCCCCCGGGCACTTGATTATTACCTGCAGGTAGAAGAGATCCTGCCCGGTGTGCGCAACCAGATGATCATTGCAGACAATGCACATTGCCTGGCCGGGTGTTACCTGCGGCTCGGTGATGAGGAAAAAGCGCTTGCGTACCGGGACAAGGCACTTGCGCTTGCCGAAGAACACGGCTTGCACAGCGTGATCTTTGCGGTATACGGGGACCTGGCGGATGTCTACCAGGAACAAGGTGCATATGATGAAGCGATCAGATACCGGCAGCTCAGCCTGGATTATGCCCGAAAGACAAACTGGATCGAGATGGAAGCTCGTGCTGAAAACAATATTGCCTACACCTACAAACTGGCGGGCGATTATGAAAATGCACTGATCCATTTTGAGCATCTGATGCAAATTGAGGACAGCCTGAACCGGTATGACGTACAGGTCAGGTACCGGGAGCTGGAAAAAAAGTATGAGGCGGGCAAGAAAGACCTCCAGATCCAGAAACTTGAAGCCGAAAAGCTGGGTATCCTGCGCAATGTGCTGATTGCGCTCCTGGTTGCCGTTGTCGCTTTTGGACTGTATTATGTGTCTGTCAGCCGCAAGCTGCGCAAGCAAAACCTCGAGTTGCACCGGCGGAATGAAGAGATCAAGCAGGCACTTGTCAAGGGCCAGAACATCGAGCGCAAACGCATGGCGATCGAGCTGCATGACAATGTGAATGCCAAGATCGCGGCTACAAAGTGGATGATGGAGACGCTGCAGGAAGATGGTGGCGGCAATATGGAGAACCAGGCCCTGATGTCCAAAATCATCCAGTCTATAGACGATATCTATGAAGACGTGCGCTTTATTTCCCAAAACCTGGTGCCGAAGGATATCGAGGAGAAATCCCTCCCATTATTGATTGAGCAGCTTGTCTCGAACCTGAATCCGGTACAAAAAATTCAATTTGGATACCAGATCGAAGGTGAGCCATACCCGGTCGCCGAATTTATCAAGATCCAGTGCTACAGCATCATTATGGAGTTGGTGAGTAATGTGGTAAAACACAGTGGTGGAAGGGCAGCCCGGGTCATTTTGACTTATCAGCCAGACAGGATCGTCATACAGCTCATAGATGATGGGAAAGGCTTTGATCCTGATCAGCCTTCACGTGGTGCAGGTTTGAGCAATGTAAAAGCCCGGGTGCAGGAAATGAAAGGCAAGATCATATATGAGTCGGGAGCAGGAAATGGAGCCTCCATTTTATTGGAAATTCCCACCTCTCAGTCTGCTATGAACGCATAAGCGGCAGAAAAGCGCCATAATAGGATTCACCATTCATGATGGTATCGATCGCCGCCGTCAATTCTTTCCTTCCGGTCTTCTTCAGGATATAGCCATGCACACCAATGTTAAAAGCTGTTTGAACCTGCTCCAGGTCATCGGAGACAGTCAGGAGCAGGATCTTTATACCGGGAAAACGCTGACGCACATAGCGCGCCAAATCGATACCGTTCAATCCCGGCATACTGATGTCACTGATGAGTAGATCGATTTCATGGTCTGCCAAATATGTGTTTACCTGTTTGGGATCATTCAATGCGCAGACGATCTCATATTTGGGAAGCATGGAAAGCATCATACTCAAGCTGTCCAGAATGATCTGATGGTCATCCACCAGGAGGATCCGGTATTTTTCCTCTTCTTTTTTGGGGGGTGAAAGGGTGTTCTCATAGTTGTTTTGGTGCATCAGGTTGATGACCTGTGCCTTCGACGACACATGAAGCTTCTCATAGATGTTCGAAATATGTTTCCTCACCGTAAACGGACTGATCGTCATCTCATTGGCGATACCCTTGTAGTCAAGACCTTCGGCGAGCCAGTGCAGTACTTCGTTTTCCCGCCGGGTGAGGTGATATTTTTCTTTTAGCGAGATGGCGTCCTGGACCATGTCCTTTTTTTGCAGGCGGGAAAGCAGATCTACCACTTTTGTTGCAATCTGCGGACTCATTGGTGCTGTATCATCTGATACGAGCTGCATGATATGGTCTTTGATGACCGAGATCTTTTCACTTTTCAGGAGGTATCCGCTTGCACCGGACTGGATGGCCTCAAAGATCAATTGATCATCATCAGAGACGGACAGCATCAGGAGTCTCATCTTCGGGTAAAGCGCTTTGACGTGTTTGACCACTTCTATCCCATTCATGCCAGGCATGTGAATATCGGTGATGACGACCTGTGGTCGTTCGTCCTTTGACAATTCCTTCAATTGGGCCAGGAAGTCTTTACCGCTCGATGCAGTGATCACGACCTGAATCGATCCCTGATGATTCAGGGATTGCTCCAGCACAGACCGCATACTCCTGCTGTCGTCTATGATCGCAACCCTGACTGGAGACAGGTGCGATTTTGATATTCCTGAATTCGGGTCGTTCAATTGGACTTCATTCTGAGGGATTCAATGCATTACTTCATTTTCAAATGCAAGATACACGATAACACGGTGGGCTAAAATACAGCATATGTAGTATTGTGAGCCGATAGCCTTGTGCCGAAATTCGTCTTGCTGAATGAATACACCCCCCTATGAAGAGCTCCTGCATAACCGACACATAGATCCAATGATTCATAACAGCCCTTTTTTGCGCATAAGCTCTTTCCCCATGAAGAAACTCCTGTTCTATATCATTTTCGGATCAATCGGTCTCTTCTCCCATTCCATGGTTGGGCAAGCAAACTACAACATTGTTCAAGGTTCGGGGGCATCGATTTATTTTAGTGCACCGATCGATGTGACAATTGCTGAAGACGATATCAGCGGACCACTTCCGATCGGGTTTGATTTCACATTCTTTGGGAATACATATAACACTTTCTATATCGATCAAAATGGCTTTATCACCTTTGACCCGGATCCCTGGTTCGTTTTTGATCCCCAGTTCATTCCTGATGGCGCCTTCCCGAATAATCTGATTGCAGCCATGTGGACCGACCTTGACGCCTTTGGCACCTTTTATTCCTTCGAGACGGATGGTGCACCTGGAGATCAAAAGCTTTACGTCACATTTGACGGCTTTAATTTTTGCGGACAGTATTTATACACCCAAATTGTCCTTTGGGAGTCGGATAACCGGATTGAGATACACACGGACACCTGGGACCCGGGCATCATATTTGGTCTTAGTGAAACATCCGCTAATGCAAGCGCCAACAGTTGTCCTTCATTTGCCACACAAGGGATAGAAGATGAATTTGGGACCAATGCGTTTTATGTCGCCGGCCGAAATCAGGACGATCAATTCCTGTTGTTTGACGACTATGTCGCATTTATCCCGGCTGCCGATAACGATGCTGGCGTGATCGGAAATGTATCAGTCTATTGTGATGGTCCCCAGGATATCGAAACGATCATTACAAATGCCGGCGCGAATACAATAGATTTTGTTACGGTCAATTGGACATGGAATGGTGTCGTACAAACACCCGTCTCATACATAAACCCGATACCCCCGGGTGCCAATGTCCTCGTGACATTGGGACAGCAGTCACTCACATTTGGCGACCAGGATACCTTGCTGGTTTTTACCTCGTTGCCGAATGGGGTGACTGACCCGAATCCATCGAATGATCAGGTCGAATCTTACGTCAATGTTGGATTGAACGGGACATATACAATCGGAACAGGAGAAGATTACGAAACCTTCAATGATGCAATTACCGCGCTTGAGAATACGGGTATTTGTGATTCAGTCATTTTCAATGTAAAAGAGGGACCATATTTCGAACAATTCTCGATTCCTTTGATCAATGGAGCCTTTAACGATAACCAAATCATTTTCCAGGCGGACCCGACGAACACCGCACCTGTATTAGTCGTCTATAATGCCACCGGTTTTTCGGACAATTATGTCGCCCGGTTTGATGGTGCCTGGAACGTGACACTCAAGAACATTAAACTTCAAAATAGTGGTACAAACTATGGCCGTGTGCTGGATATCAGAAACGGGGCTCGCGAACTGGAATTTATCAATGACACCCTGATCGGTAAGCAATTTGCATCGAATAATGTCAATTTTGCCCTGGCCAGTATCAACACGGATCAGAATGGTTTTCTTTTCGATGGCAACCACTTCATCTATGGGTCCTATTCGATTTACCAGGAATCTTCACTGATCCCGACAACAAATTTCAATACGATCATCCGGAACAACCTGTTTGACAATTTCCGATACTATGGTGTACGACTGTATGATCATGAATCTCCACAAATCATCAATAATCGTTTTGTCAGTCCGGACAATACGACAGAGACCGGAATCGGGATAGATCTGGCAATTGGTGATTCAATGCGCATTGAGGGCAACACCTTCTACCTCAACGAGGCTTTACGGGGGATATCGATCACAAGCTCGACATTCTCCGGAGAATCAAGAATTGCCAATAATGCGATCTATATCGATGGCTTTGGATCTGATGTCGGGATAGATCTGGATGGAGTGGATTCACTTGGTATATACTTCAATTCCATCTACATGAATGGAAGTGATCCTGATGCCAGTGCATTGGGATTGAGGGATTATTCAAGCCTCGATATCCGGAATAATATCTTTTACAATGGAGGAGAAGGACTTGCTGTACTGACAGATGAGTTGGATTCCGGAACCGGGATGGACTTTAATAATTTGCTATCCGATGGTGCGTATCTCTCCAGGCTGGATGCAGGTTCATTGGACAACTTCAGTGATCTCGAAAGCTGGCAAGCGACCACTGGCTGGGAGGCCAGCGGGTTGAGTGTAAACCCGCTTTTCGTTGATACCTTTGATTTGCACACACAGCAACAGCTGCTGAACAAGAAGGGAACACCCATTCCTGGTGTCGTATTCGATTTTGACGGAGAGCTCAGAAATGGTGGTGTCCCGGATATCGGTGCAGATGAGTTCCCGGCACTGCTAAATGACCTTGCAGTACTTGAGTTTTCAAGTCCGGCAATAAGCTGTGATACCATCCAAGCTGTATCTGTTCGTGTCCAGAATGCAGGATCGAACCTGGTTAGTCAGTATGCATTGAACTGGTCTGTAAACGGAGTATTGCAAACACCCGTCATGCAATCAGGCGTGCTGGATACACTCGGTGGATTTGGAATGAATGTGGAAGAAGTAAATCTGGGCAGCTTCACATTTGCAGCGAGCACGACTTATTTGATAAAAGCCTGGACATCCTCCCCAAATGGAATGATGGACCCGAATGCGCTGAACGATACGGTGACTTTGATTTATCAATTACCTTTGAATGGTACCTATACGATCGGGTCTGCGCCTTCTGATTTTCTGACAATTGAAGATGCTATCCGCACGCTGGATACAGCAGGGATATGCGGTCCGGTCCGGCTAGAATTCAAGCCTGGTATTTATGACCAGCACGTGATTATCTATCCCATTGATGGTGCTTCTGAAACAAATCGTTTGACGATCACTTCACAGTCCGGAGACACCTCCGATACAAAGATCCGCTACATAGTTCCTGTCCTTGAGAATGAAGAAGCGATTTTTCAGTTGGAGGGAGCAGATTACATCACAATTTCAAACCTTGGGCTTTATGTCGACGGCAATTTCTTCTTTCGCCCTATCTGGCTGAATGGCAAGACTGAAGGACTGCGTATCGAAGGAAATCATTTTACCCACAGGAGCAACCTGAACAGCAGTGCTCAGGCTCAGACAATTTATGGTGTGGCAAAGACAGGTGATCTGGACATGGTCATTCGGAATAACAGTTTTATTGGAGGAACGCATGGTGTTTATTTACGTGGATTAGGGATCAATGACCGATTTTCAAACCTGACAATACAAGGAAATACGTTTGAAAATCAGAATGCCCGGTTTATAGACATTGTGTATGGCAACGACCTGGTCATTGACAACAATCTGCTCTTGCGCAATGTCGATGACGGGACGAATCCATGGAGTATGTACATTCAGCATTGTGATGGCCAGTCTGTGATCTCAAACAACAAGATCATCGGAACGACGAGTTTGAGAGGGATGCTCTTGCAATTCTTCAACCAGCAAATCCCTGGCTCAAAAGTTCGGGTGTTCAATAATATGATCAGCCCGGTAAATTCCAACTACTGTTTGTCGTTTAGCAATAGTCTGCACCTGGAATGTTACTACAATAATTTTTATAATGCGCATACGAGCAACTTTGCCAATGCATTCAATTCGTCAGAGTCAGATACACTGGACATTCGGAATAACATTTTTTATTCCGAGCAGGGCCCTGCAATGAGTATCGCGTTTGATACAGATAGTGTATACTCGGATCATAATAATATTCTTTCCAACGGCAGTACACAGGTCAGTACCTGGATGGGGAGTTATGCGACGTTAACTGATTGGCAAAATGCCTCTGGTCAGGACCTGAACTCATTAGCAGTTGATCCACAGTTCTTCTCGTCAACCGATTTACATATTCAGCAGGTATTGCTCGACCAGGAAGGGACACCGATTCCCGGCATCACGACGGACATTGATGGCGGGGTCAGGGATCCGGTGTCCCCAGATATCGGAGCAGATGAAGTCTTCGGGGACAACCTTGATATATCCATTGTAAACTTGCTGCCCGCAATGCCTTTTGAATCCGGCTTGCAGGATGTCAAAGCAGTTGTGTACAATTTTGGCACAGACAGTGTCGCACAAGTGGATATTGACTGGGCAGTCAATGGAGTTGGGCAGTCTCAATTCAACTACAATGGTTTGATTCCGAGCAATACGTTTGACACCATTACCATCGGACAGGCGATTTTTGGATTTAACCTGGCATATGAACTTGAAGCGTACACTTCTGCGCCGAATGGCATGGCTGATCAAAACCCGGGCAATGATACCATCATTGTTCAAGATCTCTATCCGGCAGTGAGTGGTGAGTTGACCATTGCCGGGCCATCTCCAGATTTCGCGGATATATTCCAGGCAGTTGCGGCTATTGAAAACGGGGGAATGATAGATGCTGTCACTTTCAGCATTCGCAATGGAACGTACACGGACTCACTCATTTTTGGTCAGACAGATTACTTCAGTTGTGAAACACCGATCATCTTTCAAAGCGAATCCGGAGATCCGGCTGATGTTGTATTTGAGAATCCAATTGGAACAGCATACCCGCTGCATCTGACAGGAGCTGATGGGATCATATTTCGGAATATCACGTTCCGTACGTTATCCCTGAGTTATCCAAATGCTGTTCGCATTGAAGGACGATCAAATTGCAACACATTTGAAGGTTGTATACTGGAAGGGCTTACGACCACCTCTACTTCTATCACCCAGGCTTCTGTCTACAGCCCCGGGGATCGGGATACATCAAACCTTTTTATCGATAACCTGATTCTGAACGGATCATATGGAATCGGGCTGTCGGGAACAAACAGTTCGCGGGAAGAGAACAACAGGATCATTGGCAACCAATTTACAAACCAGTACTTCCGTGCGCTTTATCTGAATTACACAAAGCGTCCAATTGTGGTCAACAATCGCTTTACCACGAACACAACGTACACGGGTGGATATGCAGGCTTATTCCTGCACAGATCCAACGGACCATTTGATATTTCAGCAAATGAGCTGAGCCTGTCGAATATCGATGGGTCCGGGATTCTGGTCCAGGGTGTCATTGGACTAGCCAGTGATCGAAGCCTGATTTCGAATAATATGGTCCAAATCGGAAGCAGCGCAAGCCAGAGTGCCTTTGGCATGTATGTTGAATCTTCATCGCATATTCTTGTCGCACACAATACACTTTGGACCGGCGGGAACGATGTGAACACGCATGCGTATTATGCACGTCAAAACACGGCCAATTCAATCGATGTCCTGAACAATAACTTTGTGAACGATGCCACCGGACATGCCATGCTTTTTTGGCTGGATTCCGATGCAAACCTTTCCAATTACAACAACCTGCTTTCCAATGGCGATCTCGTGCGCAAGAATGGCGTTTATTATACTGATCTTGCAGCGTGGCAGGCCACTGGTTTTGATGCCAATAGTTATGCTGAAGATCCCGGCTTCGTTGCGCCGGATGATCTCCATGTCCAGAGTGCATTCCTCAACGGCACCGCAATACCATTGCCCCAGGTGCCTCTCGATATTGACGGGGAGGTGCGGGATACCCTCACACCTGATATCGGGGCTGATGAGTTCAACCTGTTTTCAGATGATGTGGGCATCCTTTCCATCAATTATCCGGTTCAACCATTTCCCTCCGGCGTGCAGACCATCTTTATCAAGTTCAGCAACAACGGCGTTGATACCCTGACGAGTATGCAGGTTGATCTGACCGTAAACGGTGATACATTGCAGACTTACCTGTGGAGCGGACTGTTACCATCCGGAGCAACTTATGACTCCCTGGATATTGCAACATATGACTTCCTTCCTGACAGCGCACATACCATCAAGGTTTGGGTGAGCAATCCAAACGGGATGACGGATGGACTTGCTGCAAATGATACACTGGAGGTGGGCGGGCTTTATCCCGGACTTTCCGGTGTGTACAGCATCGGCCCTCCAAATCAGCAGGACCCGCCGGATTTTGAAAGCATCAGTGACGCGGTACGGGTATTAAACCTCGGGGGTGCTGCTGACGCTGTGACTTTGAATATCAGGCCAGGGACATATATTGATACGATCCATATCAAGGATTTTCCGGGATCAGGCTGTGATCGTCCCGTGATCTTCCAGTCAGAATCCCAGGATGCAGGCAGTGTGCTGATTCAGAATGATTTTCTGGCGCAATACCCCATTTTGATTGATGATGCGGACGGTTTGATATTCCAGCATTTGACTGTCAAGGCACAAGACAGGCCTGATGATCTGTTTGAGATCGTCATTTACATCGGTGGTGATAGCGGGGCAAATTGCAACACCATTCAAAATTGTCATCTCATTGGTGTTCCCACGCCCTTTTTTGATTTCAATAATGCCGTGATTTTTGACGAGTCCGGATATGATTGGGGCAATGTCTACCAAAATAACCTGATCGAAGAGAGCAGCCATGCAATCAATTTGACCCATTCAGGCAGTGAACTGTCTGGCACAAAAGTCCTCAATAACCAGATCTTCAACTATTCCGCGCGTGGCATTTATGCGGTTGGTCACAACGGCATTCAAATCGAAGGCAATGAGTTGCGCTCTGACCAGGAGTACACGAATCTGACCGGGCTGTTTATGGATGAATGTGATAGTGCCGTTGTCATTCAGAACAACCAGATCTTGCTCGAAGAAGGAAGATATGGGATGCTCATTTATGATCTCATCGCCTCATCGAATTCACCTGCAACAATCGCGAACAACTTCGTGAGCATTGGTAGAGAGGACCAGGGCTACGGTGTTGAATTATCTGCGTCCTCATACGTCAATGTGTATCACAACAATTTCGTGAACCGAAGCAGCCGCACGCCGTATTTTTCCAATAATACGGCATTCCGGATCAATAATGGTGACAGCCTCGATGTGCGCAATAACATTTTTGCAGGTCTGGGTGCCGAGACAAACGCATTGGAATCCACAAACGCCCCTACTTACAGGCATCTGGATCATAATAATTATTATAGCAACTCATCATTCCTTGCATCCTGGGAGGGCGTTGACATCGCCGACCTGTCCGCATTGCAGACCGCCACAAGTGATGATGCAAATTCAATTGCTGCCAATCCTGAGTTTATGAGTGATCTGGATTTACATGTTGGTCTCGTACTATTGAATGAAGCCGGGGACCCAACGGTCGGGATCACAGAGGATATCGATGGCGACTTGCGCGGAACGCCACCGGACATCGGGGCGGATGAGTTTGATCCTGCTGCTTCCGATGACGCGGGTGCATTTGCCTTTATGGGGCCATTCGCACCATTTGCCGATGGAATACAGAATGTGCAGGTGGCGATCAAGAATTTTGGCGGGAATCCGCTGACAAGCGCGAACGTCCGTTGGCTGGTGAATGGCTTTGAACAAACGCAGTACGCATGGACTGGAAACCTGTCGCCAGGCGCATGCGATACAGTGACTATCGGAACGTTTGACTTTCTCCCTTATCAAAAGCACGACCTGGTCATTTGGACTGAGCAGCCCAATGGTGTTCCTGACAGCACACTGGTCAATGACACGATCTACCTGGAAAACCTGTATCCGGCATTAAATGGATCATACACGGTTGGTGGGGTGTTGCCTGACTTCAACTTGTTCAGTCAACTGGAAAAAGCATTGAACCTTGGTGGAATCGTTGGAGACGTAGACTTCCAGATCCGACCTGGATTTTATGAAGCGCAATTGGTCATTGGTGATTTTCCAAGAATCAGTCCTGCACATGCCGTTTTATTTGAATCTGAAACCGGAGATGCAGATGACGTCACTTTGATTCGAAATTTCAATGGTCCCAATTATACGGTTTTACTCGAGGCAGCGAATCAAGTTACTTTTAAAAATATGCGCCTTGAGAGCACAAAGGGGATTGTCGTACACTTATCTGATGGCTCGGAAAATTTGACGCTTGACAGTGTCCTGGTCGCAGGTCGCGAGAATGGATTCGGTTCTAATGACGCCCTCATTTTCTCTGGATCCAGTTCGGAAAACGGTTTGACCATCACAAACTCGGAATTTGTCGATGGCGCATATGGGGTGCTGATTTCAGGGAGCAACGGGAATAAGGAAATCAATACCCGGATTGAGCACAACACATTCATCGGGCAGGAAGCCATTTCGATTTCAGCGACAAGTCAAAGTGGAATCGTTGTTACCGGAAATACCATTCATACCGAAGATGAGAATCAAAACATCGGAATCTTTTTGCAGGACTGTGATGATTCATTAACCGTTGCTCAAAACATCATTTTGATGCCAGTAAACGGGACCGGAATACACATTGATGGCTCAGCAATGGATGCGCCCGGCCTTGGCCGCGTGATAAACAACTTTGTGCATGTGCAGGGAACGCAAGAGTCCAAAGGGATCTACCTGGACAGGTCAAGACGGATCGAATTCTACTACAACAGCATTTTAGTTTCAAATACAGATGAGGATTCATATCCGATGGAAGTCGTATCCACCTCGTCCACGTTGTTGAACCTCGAAAACAACATTTTTGCAAATACAGGTGGCGGGTTCGCTTTTTACTCATTCTACAATACGAACTTCTCGACATTTGATTATAATAACTTCTATACAACAGGCCCGACGTTGTGTCGTGTTGGCGGAATTTATCCGACACTTCTTGATCTTCAGATCAATACGAGCAAGAACCTCAATAGTGTATCGGTCGATCCGATCTTCTTGTCAGATGACAGCTTTCAAGTGAGCCAGGTCCAATTGGACGGAGCGGGGAGTTCTGTGATCGGAATTACTCAGGATATAGAGGGAGATGTAAGGAATGCAACGACACCGGATATCGGTGCAGATGAATTTGCCCCTGTTGCAAATGACATTGCAGTGGTCGAGTTAGTATCACCAGCAACATTCTGCGGACTCAGTGCGAATGAAAATGTCACCATCAGGCTGCAGAATCGGGGATCAGCAGCACAGTCTGGCTTCAATGTGTCTTACATGCTCAATGGAATGATGGTGACGCAGAACATCGGAGGGTTGAATGTTCCTCCAGGAGGCACGGCTGACTTTACATTTACCCAGCAGGTTGATTTGAGCACCGTTGGTCTGTACAGTTTTAAATTGATTTCAAATCTTCCAACGGACAGTCGTACGGAAAATGACATGCTTGTTGTGGAAGTAGAGCATATCCCGGAATTGGTTGACCCTGTTTCCAACATGCTGCCGGTTGACAATGCGATGGATGTAGACAAGCCCCTCAACTTGTCCTGGGGCCCTGCGCCGAATGCCACCCTGTATGACATCTACATTTGGCCAGATTCTGAATCTCAACCCGGAACCCCGCAGATCGCGAATAATGCACAGATCAATACGAGCTATAACTCCCAGATCAATTATGGAATCACATATCTCTGGCAAGTTGTAGCGAAGAATGTTTGTGATCAAATGGTTGCCGGTCCGATCCAATCATTTGAGGTACGTGAATTGCCTGATCTTGTTGTGGATACTGTCATTGTACCGCCAACTGCATTTAGCGGACAGGAGATTCAAATCGAATGGCAAACACGAAATCTGGGGCCGGGTGCCACGCAAGGCCAGTTGTGGACCGACGCTGTATATCTCAGTCAGGATGCGACATTAAATACTTCTTTTGATACGTATATCGGCGGAAGCCAAAACCTGACAGCCCTGGATAGCGGCATCAGCTATACGAATACCGCAATGATCACATTGCCGGAAGTGATCAATGGAAACTACTACATTTTTATTGCTGCCGATCGCTATAACAGTTTGGTAGAATCGAATAATTCCAATAATTCGGAGCGCACTTCGGCACCCATGATGATCACGTTAAGTCCTGCTCCAGACCTGAAGGTGATATCAGTAACGACACCTTCAAATGTGTTCTCTGGTCAGTTGTTCCCTGTGACATATACCGTAAGGAATGATGGAGATGGAGCTACGGAAGAAACAAATTGGCGAGATCAGCTGCGTTCAAAGATAGACCAGATCGAAGATGAGTCCGGAATAAATCTAAGTACGGTATTTCACACCGGAGATCTTGAGCCTGATAGCACATACACGGTAAATACATTTGCTGAATTTCCGATTGAGACTGAGGGGGTCAGGTTCGTGGGTGTGACTGTCGATCAGAGAGATGATGTCTTCGAGGCGCTGGCAGATAACAATAATACGGGGGTGAGTGATTCAATTGAAGTGATTATTCTGCCTCCGGCCGATCTTGTTGTTTTACCGTTTAATCTTCCGGATACTGTATCGAATAACGAGTTCATTCCTATTCCGATCCAGATTGTGAACCAGGGTGGATCTGCGGCAGTTCCCGAACCAGATTATATTGTAAATCAGTTTTATTTCTCTCAATCCCCGATCTACAATCCCAGCTTTTTGACAAGTTCCTGGGTTGAATACACAGAAGAGGTGTTACAGCCCAACGACACGTTGTCACTGACTTTGAATGTGATCGTTCCGAGATCTATCAGTGGAACATATTACAACTATTTCCATGTTGACCAGTCAGACAATGTCTTCGAATACGACTTTGAGGATAATAACATCTATCGGTTGGATACATCCACGGTTGTCGTCAATCCAGACATCATACCCCTGGATGCAACAATTCCGGCCACCGAGTTTGCAGGACGAAATATGGATATATCATGGATCGAACGGAATCTCGGTCCTGGCAAACTCACCGTGGTCCGATACAGCACATTTGTCTATTTGTCTGCGGACTCCGTATTTAACGAGGAGAATGCGACATTTCTGAAATCTGTCTTTACCGTAACAGGCAATAACGGAATCGCGAACACGATTGATGTAACAGATACACTGTTCAATAATGTAAACGTTACACTTCCGCTTGATCAAACCGGGGACTTGTACATTCATATTGTGAGTGATTTCTATGACAGAGTCCTTGAATCAGATGCAGACAGCAATAATATCCTGACGGTGCCAATTGAAATTCTGCCTGTTCCTGTACCTGACCTGGTTCCGACACAATTGACAGTACCGGATACGGTGTTTGCCGGAAGCGCTTTTCAATCCACATATTCAATTCAGAACCAGGGAATCGTCGGTGCCGAGTTTTCCGGAGCTGATGAAATATATATCTCGTTTAGCCCGACCTGGCAGCCCGAGTTTGCTGAACTTCTGATCGAAGTGCCACAAACGCTGGATTTGGACCCGGACTCATCGGTCACAACGAATGTGTCCATTCCAATTGATCTTGACTTTGTATCGAATCGATACTATTTGTACGTCGTTGTGGATGCTGAAGAAGATCTTTTTGAAGATGCAGGCGAGGCCAATAACATTTTCAGAAGCGATTCATTTTTTGTCAAACCGTATCCGCCAACGGACCTGGAAATCGATTCGTTCATTTCCATTGTGGATACCGTTTTGTCAGGATCAACGGTTGCAGCAACAGCGATCATGAAAAATATCGGGACAGGCGTGACTCGGTCCAGCAGTTGGTTGAATGCTGTTTATCTGTCAGCAGATATGGCTCTCGATACGCTCGTTGATATCCGGTTGGATAATGTGCCTTATTCTGAAGGAACGATTGCTGGAGGAAGCCAGCGGATGTTCGATGCGAGTTTTGCGATTCCGGACGGACTGACAGGGACATATTATGTGATCATGTTTGCTGACTATGCGGATGTCAACCGGGATGTGGATCCATTGAATAATGACGCCCTGTTGCGTGATGCTTCCAATCTGCCAAAGCAGATCCACATAGAACTTGCAGATTATCCGGATCTCGTAATGACCAATATCGTTGCACCGACAACAGTCGTTTCCGGAGAGAACTTTGAGGTGCAAGTCGAACTGAGTAATATCGGTTCTGCAATAGCCGGGTTTGCGACGCACAGGCTCTTCGTATCGACTGATTCGGAGATCAATGCCGGTGATCTTCTGTTACAGGAATTCTCCAGTGCAATGATAGGTACAAATGCTTCCTGGGCTGACACATTTGAGGTTTCGTTGCCATCGTCATATGACGGTAATTACTTCTTGTTGTTCAGGCTGGATATCCAGGATCTGCTCTTCGAGAATGCGGGAGAGGGAAATAATGATGTTTCTCGTGTGATTGAGGCATTGCTCGCTCCACCTGCTGACTTGTTTATCCAAACAATAGAGCTTCCGGACTCTATCTTTGCTGGCGATGAAGCAACCGTCGCATGGACAACGATCAACCAGGGAGATTTTCCGGCAAATGGTAATCTGAGGGAAATCGTATACCTCTCACAAGACAGCATTTGGGATGTCAATGATCAACTGCTCGGGCTTGTTGATGACGCAGTGTACATGCCTCCTGCTGCCACGAGATCTGCATCAGTTTCTGGCCCGGTTCAAGGTGTTCGTGAAGAGTCATATTTCGCGATTGTTCAAACTGACGCGCGCGATAATATCAACGAGTCTGACGAGGATAATAATTATGCCACATCTCTCGATCAGATGGACGTCCAATTCAAGGAGCTCATCGTAAATGAATGGAAAAGTGATACAATTGGAAACGAGGAATTCATTTATTACAAATTGGAACTCGGTGCAACTTTTGCCAATGATGCTGCAATTATCACACTGAAAGGAGATTCAATCAACGGTCAAAACGAGATGTATATCAAATATGGCGAGGCGCCTACGACATCAGATTTTGATTTTGGTTTTGAGTTGCCATTCTCAGGAAATCAACAAGCGACCATACCGAACATTATTCCGGGGACCTATTATATCCTGGTATTGGGGCAATCACCGATGGCAAGCCAACCATTCAAGATCATAGCTGAACCAATCGGAA
>JARQTN010000033.1:0-13053 GCA_029976695.1 Lewinellaceae bacterium | reverse complement strand
GCTTCGAAGTCATTGATGGGGATCCCGGGGCACTTGCGGTCGACTGGGTGATTGCGCCTGGTCGAATTTTGGCCGGCCGTGCCGCTCCGGTTCAGATCAAGGTTGACGTGCGCAATGTGGGTACGACGGACCTGGTAAATAAAGCATTTCAGGTGTATGGCGTAGAATTCACTGAAATCTTTGGAAGTCTTGAAGATTTTGAGAATGGCCTGCCAATTCCAGACTCAGAGATTATCGTCGAGGATGAAACGGGCCTTCCGGGCGTTTTGAGTCCCGGAAATCTCAGGACGTATTATTTGTATGCATCAACGAATGGCAATCGATTATTTGTGATTTCCTATTAACAGACTATAGACCATGATCAAATATTTAATCTCAATTAGTTTATTGTCTTTACTTGGATTTTGTGTACATGCACAACAGGGTTCTGATTGGGCCGGAGACAATGTGTTTATCTGTCCAAGTATAGGAGATACTCTGGGAATCAAAACGGATCCTTGTCCGGAGTGCTGTTATGAATGGACACCCCAGGAAGGGCTTTCATGTACGGATTGCAAAAACCCGGTTGTGAATATTGAAACACCCCAGACCTATTCTGTGAAGGTGACTGACCCCATGCTCAGGTGGCAGGAAACAGACGAGGTAGATGTGGCCATCGGATTTGGTCCAATCTCATTCACGCCCACTTTTCTGCAGCAAGGAAGGCAAGACGAGAAAGTGACAGCGATTCTTGAAGAAAACATTCATAATGTGCCAATCAAGTGGTCATTTGTTGGTGATTCTCTGGGTTGCACGATTAATCCAATTGACCAATTCACAGCTCAAATTACACCAGGGAATAAGTATGGGAAGATTACCATCAAGGCGACTGATGCATCAAACACAACTCCACCCTTGTGCTTTGTTGAAAAAGAAATTGAAATTAACGAAGGAATAAAGGATCTATTTGCTGAAGATGCCCAACACCCGGGTCGAATTGCAAAAAATGGTGAAACACTAAACCTGGTAGGCCATAATGATGTAAGGGTCACCCCGATTCCAAATGATGAAGGCTTCTTTCCAGGACAACCTGACTATCGAAATGACTTATTTGCGGGATGCCCAACTCCAACGGATGGAAATACAAGTTCATTCATTACGAGTTGTTCTGGTGACGAAGAAATCATTGCTGGAGGACTCCCAACTTTTGAACCCAAAGTATTTATTAGACGATATCAAGAATCCTCCGAAGATTTGAATTTTCCAAATTTTGGTGGGCTTGAGGCAATTGAAGATGCCTTGGATGGAATTGAGTTTAAAAATGGTAAAATTGGAAGCCTCGAAGCCGCATTTAATATTGGCGCATCAAAGATTACCAAGACCCTCGTGGAAAAGTACCAAAGTCCAGATACTGCCTATAAATTCGAGTATATTTTTGGAATTACTGGTTCATTAGATGGTCGTATAAAAGACCCGCGATTTTCAGGTGAAATTGATCTTATCATACTACCCTTTACAGCGCAGAGTTGCTTATTTGTTGGTGCGACTTCAGCACTTGGAATCTCTGGTAAATTATTTGTTGATCCAAGCACAGCAGATTCCGGTCTTCAGATCTTTCCTGGTTTTAATGTTGATTTGGAGGTCTGTCTTCAAGGTGGATATGAACTTATGGTTGATGCATCGCTGGTCGAGGTTGAAGGATTAATACGACTCACTTCCTGCATCAAAAATACTTTTACGGCCGATCTTGCGAATAAACGACTCTTGTACAAGCTCACCTTAGATCCCTTGGTAGCACCCCTGAATATTAAAATAAAAGATAAGACTGATCCAACTAATGATGGACAACAACTTTTTGATTACGCGCGTACAGTCAAGCTTTTTGATTCAATCACACTTAGTGAAGGTGTACTGTGGGCTTTTTAAAATAGAGAAAATGAAATTAAAAGTTTTATCTCTTTTACTGATGATTCAATTTCCAATACTGGGTCAAAGAGTGCAGTTGGCTGGTGCAGATATTCAAATAAGTAAAGCGTCGCCAATCGATCCAGAGCTTCGCATTTTTGATAATCAAGCGGATGAGAATTTATCTCCACTTGCCATTTTTTTTAAATCATATTTTGAATCTTCAAACTTGACCGATTATCAATCTTTGTTTCTTTCTGGAGACTGGATTGGCATTGATCAAGAACGGTTTGATTCTTGGAGAACCTATTTAAGTGAGAATTTGATAACTGCAGATGGAGAATTTGAATTTGTATCAGATGGTGTGCAATTCGGGCTTGTAGCTTATTCATTAAAGACCCCGTCAAAAGCTGTCCGAAAATTCTTCCTTGCCAAAAGGGTCAACGATAAATGGTATCCAACAACACATTCGGATCGGTCTGATCTTGACAAAGCACCAATGTTGTTGTCCCTTTTTCGACCTCAGATGATTAATCAATTATCAGATAATTTGGACGAATTAGAATCTTTCTATCAGGATCAAGGCGCAATTACAGTCGAGCGCAGTCCGCAAAATCAGTTGTTCTATCATCCTGTTGTCCACAATGAAAAAGTGATTAATCGCAGAAATGAGCGACTTCCAGAATTTGATGCGTATCTGGAGCAAATCAAATTTGATCAGAATTTCAAAGAGCAGTTTCTGGAATTATTTCGCCGTGCTCAATATGCGAAAGCAGTCCAGCTGATCACAGATCACTCCGATGAAAACTACATGAGGAAAGTCGCTGACAAGTTGAACGAAATTCTAGAAGAAGAACTGCTTTAATTATAGAATAATGAATAACAGCATATATAAGATACTTGTACTTCTGAATCTTCTACTTTTCATTTCAACAGTCGCATATGCTCAGCCACGACTTGAAAAAGAGAATGTGACCTGCCCAGGCTCAGAAGATGGGAAGGCAGATGTCATTGTGGATGGGATCGAAGGGGAAATTGAGTACGCATGGTCACACGACTCAAATCTCAGCGATCGGAGGGCAAGAAATCTAAAACCTGGTGAATACAGTGTCACGGTCTCTACCGGCGGTTGTCAGGATGTTTTGTTTTTCAAGATTTTTGATAAACCACCGATCACAAATAGATTCAAAGAAACTGTAATAGATTCACGCAGATGTGATGGCACTGGTGAAGACAAGTTGCGCGTTGATGCCTTCCCTGGCGGTGGAAATGGCGGATTTGTGAGTAATTGGTATAAACCTGCAACAAAGACACACTGGATTGAAACGACCGTGCCATCAGCTCGCGTCTTTGCCGTCAAGGATTCCTTGAATTGCCGCGCAACGTTCAATTGGGAGAGCGATGGTTTCTATACTGTTTGCTCTAATGACCCGAATGATATTGTTGGTCCAAATGGTGTTCGAGAGCCTCGATACATGAAAAAAGAAGAAGCATACTTCTATACCGTGAATTTTGAAAACGATCAGGAAATTGCAACGGCTCCTGCACAAGAAGTCAGGATTTCAGTTCAACTCGATGAAAAAGTGAATCCTTTTTCACTGCGCATTTTCTCGTTTGGGTTTGCAAATAATTCATTTCAGCTGGATGGAAGCGCTGCTTTTTACCAGCAACGCCTGGACCTGACCAGCGAACTCGGCATCTTTGTAGACGTCACCGCAGGACTGAACGTGAATGACAATGAAGCCTTCTGGATCTTTTCATCTATTGACCCGCTTACTGGTCTGGCTCCTCTCGATCCGAGTATCGGCATGCTGCCAATTAATGACACGCTCACGGGTGATGGTGAAGGATTTGTCAGTTTTACAGTTTTGCCGAAAGCAACAACTCAAACGGGAGATACCATAGCGCATCAGGCAGAGATCATTTTTGATTCGAACGAGGGAATTTTGACAAATACCTGGAAAAACACGGTTGATGCATTGCCGCCAACCACATCACTTGATCCATTGCCAGCATCGAGTGATTCGGCCCGGGTCCATTTGAGCTGGTCAGGAAGCGATGATCCCGGAGGATCGGGCCTTGCTTCATACAAACTGTATGTCTCAATAGATGACGGACCATTTCAACTTGTTGACTCAGAAATAGAGGAAACCACCTTTGTCTACCAGGCTCAGTTCGATGCCAATTATGCCTTCTACGTGCTCGGTGTCGACTCCGTTCGAAATTGCGAAGAAAAAACATTGGCAGAGACCAGCATTTACGTCATGCCCCAGAGAGAACTTGAATTATTAAAGCCTGACCAATTTGCGTATTGTGTTTTCGATACATTAAATATCGAATGGTTAAGTGCCCAGCTCGATTCTGTTTTAGTAGAAATATCAATTGATAGTGGAAGTACATTTACGGCAATCTCAACGTTTTCGACCGACACTACCGGGGCAGGAATCGAATTAATCCCATCGTATATTTCAGAAGAGGTGGTCATTAAGATCACCGGAACGAATGATACGGCGTTTTTCGACCAGAGTCTCGTTTTTGCCGTGAAGGACTTACCCAATATCATGGCTAGTGAGGATGTGACAGGATGTGCGTCTGAGCCGACATTGGCTAACGTTTCAGGCGGCAATCAATATCATTGGACACCTGAAGAGTTTGTCGGCAATCCAACGGGTGCTTCTACCTTCCTGTTCCCGCCTTCCGATGAAACATTCTATGTATCTGGAACAGATATTTACGGTTGTACGAATACGGACTCCATCGAGTTTACAACATTGCCGACGTTTATCGATACTGCATTTTATACATTGTGCGAAGGAGATAGCGTATTCGTCGCTGGAGAATGGCAAACCGAAACAGGCTTGTATTTAGAGACCTTCACAGCACAGAACGGATGTGACAGCTTCAAACTCTCTGTCGTTTCGCCACTGGGACCGGAGGATTGGGAAGGAGGAACGATTGTCTATGTGGATTCTTCGGCAACAGGATTGAATAATGGAAGCAGCTGGACAAATGCATTCAATGATCTGCAGGATGCCCTTTGCATTGCGTATTCAATTGATACAGTGAATACGGTCTGGGTAGCAAATGGCACATATACCCCATCGCCGCATGGTGCGCGCCTCATGTCATTTGTCATCCAGGACTCCATCCAGATTTTCGGCGGCTTTGCCGGGGGGGAAACGGAACTGGTTGCACGGGATCCGGCACTCAATCCGACGCGATTGAGTGGGGATATCGGGATCAGGGAAGCGGCATCGGATAATGCATTCCACGTGATCCGGATCGATCCGGCAAGTACCAACAGCCTCATCGATGGCTTTACGATCCAGGATGGATATGCAGATGGGGTTGACTTTGTTGATCAAAGAGGCGCGGGGGTATATTCCGAAGGTGATGCAACGTTAAGTCAAATTACATTTGAAAATCACTTTTCGACCGGGGAAGGATCATTGATCCTCAACCTGGGGACAAATGCAAAACTGACCTTGCAAAATTGTACATTCAGGTTCAGCCAGGCTTCTCCCATGAGCAATATCCTCAATTCGGCCAATGCCCAGCTGATCCTTGAAGGGAGTAATACGGTTGTGGAGCAGGAAGATTAACCCGGCTTATGCTCGAATTTCTTTATAAAGCTCTATCCCTTCAGATGTGATCTTGGGGCAGTCAGTTTCTTTTGCAGGAATTAAACCCCACATTTCAAAATGAAATCGCGATCCTCCTCACTGGAGACAACAAGCCCGGATGATGCATATACTGAATATCAGTAAAACAATCATTTGTTCAATTGATTTGCCATCCAAAATATGGAATCGAGCCGCCATCTGCCCGTTGAGCCGACGAATTTTAAAAACGTCGGGGTTAACCCTTGAATCTGTACTTGATTATGAATAGTCTACACATTATTCGTTTAAGCTGTTTTGAGAAATTTGTGCACAAGTCGGGCCAAGTCATCAGCCAGTAGACCGCATCCAATAGTCATTTCCCGGGCGTTTTTCCTATTCGCCCACTCCAGATAGGCCAGGTTAGTGATGGCACAGATAACCCGGGCCGGTTCTTTCGTGAACATGATCATTGACGGGATTGATCTGGATCATGGCGATTCAGATGAGTTGGAGGGAGATTGGGTCTGTGGGGGTAAGAATGACATGCCTCATGGCGTCCATATTGGAATCCATTTCTCCCCTGCACCCGGATCGCCATCTATACACAGCATTATTTTTCCCGATCACGTCATGTCCATGGATTGCAGCATGGGCAGGGATGCCACAGGATGCGCCAGGTTGACTTTTTTTCTGTGGAAGAGAAAGACGGGTTTTCACCCAGGCAAGCCTTCGCTTTCTGAATCCCGGCTTTCAAGGCAAATTGATCGGCCAGGGTTTGATGGGGCAATCAGCATAAGCGAATGATCTCCTTTTCCAATAAATCAACATCATCATGAAACATTACAGATTCGTTTGGTTCTTCATCGTATTCATCTCCGGTACAGTTTTTTCCCAACCCGGGAATAATACCGGCTTCAATAAGCTCAATCCGCAGGCAACCGTTGATATTGGCGGGGACCTCAGGCTGGGCCCGAACCTGAATCCACCCGTGCCCGGCATGCTGCAATGGACGGGTACAGACCTTCAATTGTATGACGGTACCATGTGGACCTCCCTCATTGCAGACAAGGACTGGACTTTTGATCCAGCTGTGCCAGCCATTTCACCCCCGTTGAAGCCATTCCAGACCGGTTTTGTTCCGACCCCGGTTCCGGTTTCCATCAGCACACCCGGTTATTTCCCGCCAAATATGCTTTTCGGGCCTGGAATCAAGTATGCATCATTGCATGTCACCAATTTCGGAAACTCCCCGACACCCGGCCCATGGTACAACCAGGCCCTGCTGGAAGATGAAAGCGGCGCAAGCAACGCCTCCATTGGTTTTCTTGTCTCCAATTCCCTGGTGACCCAGCTGGATGAAGACTATTCCATGGGGATCTACAATCAACTCATTGACCCTCCGCCCCCGGTCACCTTCAAACTGTGCAATACACCTTTTTTGACAGCGTCAACCCAGGGGGATGGCACAACCATGTACCAGGTGTTCCGGAGCGGGATCATCGATTTCAGTAATCAAAGCCGCTGCCGGGCAGAAGGGGCAGCTTTTCCGCCACAGCCAATACCACCGGGACAGTATTTTGCGCCTGCCACATGGGTTCCGGTTGATTATCCGTTTGATGCGGGAATTGACCTCCATGACCAACAAGGCGAATTTACGATCGCCGGAGGAGGACCGCCCGTCGGTCCGGTGAACTCATATTTTACGGCAAGGGAAGAAGGCTATTACAAGGTACAGGCGAGGGTTCGATTCATCATCGATGAAAATGAGGCACAAATGTTTGAGGTGCAGCCACCTAATCTGGCTGCCAGCACCTATGTTTCCATTGCGATATTTGTTTGGGATGGTGCCGTTGGCGGTCCCTGGCGTCCGCATTCAAAGGGGAACAGCCTCCAGGTCGTGGCAGCAGGGCAATATCAGAACGGGGAGGTTTATGCGATCCGGCTTGAAGGCAACAATGCCCCGATCGTTTCGGACCTGGTATACCTGAAAAAGGGAGATTTGCTTTCAATCTGGGTCGTCCAGACATCACCATTGGCGCCTGGTCCCGGGGATTTGTTCCTGACACCTGGTCCGGAGGAGCATTATGTCTCGATTCACAAGAGCAGTTGACCCGGACGCGGAAATAACCTGTGATGACTGGAGGATGCTGGATGCTTGAGGGATCGGACCGATCTGGTTTGTGATCAGACCAGGCTTTGAAAGAATCTTTCAAACCGCTCAACCGTCTTCTCTATCGGGTAGTCTTTTACGGTCTCCTTGCCGCCGGCAACGAGCTTTTTCCTGAGCTCGGGGTCATCCCTCAGCATTTCAATGAGCCGGGCCAGTTTTTTCGTTTCTCCCTCCTTGAAAAAAAGGCCGTTTACGCCATCCTCGATCAGGTCGATGTTGCCGGCTGCTTCCGTGGCAATGGTCGGGATGCCCAGGTAGAATGTTTCTAGCAGGGTCTGCGACAAGCCCTCGGCAACGGACGGCAGCACATGGATGTCAAAGAGGAAATAATAGTTGAGGACCTTGTCGAGCGGGACTTCCCCGACCCACCAGATCTTGTGCGGGACCGTGATCGCGTTTTCGATCTCGACCCATTCCGCCTTCTGCGGCATGCCCACGAAGATCATCTTGAGTGGCTTTTTGACATCGTTCAAGGCTTCGAGCAGCTGTTCCTGCTGCTTTCGCCGGGCAATGCAGCCGATGACAAAATCATCAGGCTGGATATCAAATTCCTTTTTCAGTTTTTCGATATAAGCCGGGTCAATCGTCCTGAATTTGTCCATGGGCATGCCGTTCGGGATGACCATGATGTGCTTTTCCCTGAAACCCTTTGACAGCAGGGACCGCTTGACGCCTTCGCTCACGGCGATGATCTTGCTGGTGTTGGCCTCGATCAGCCTGGTATGCAGCCAGCCCCCGAAACTCCGGGACCGTTGCCGACGTGTAAAGACGATCTTGTATGTCAACCTGAAGATCCTTTTTGCCAGGATCGAAGTATACCTGTCCTTGCTGGATTGGGGATTCACGATCTGGATGTCATATTTTCTGACGGCATCCCTGATCTGCTTCATGTTTGTGAGGTCCGTGGAGCTTTTAAAGGTCATCGGGATGAGGTTCACAGAAGTCCCGTCGAACAAGCGATACAAAAGGGATTCCTTCCGTGCACCGACATAGATATTGTGCCCGCGTTCGGCCAGCCCTTTGGCAAGAAACGAAGTCGAGTACGTTGAGCCCGCCATGTCTCCCTCATATGTCAGAAACAGGATATTCATAAACCGCAAAGATGGAAGAAATCATTGATTACACAGGGTGTTATGCCCCCGTTTCGGGATTCGTTTTCTTTTAATGCAAGCAGTGGAACCCAATTCTGACTTGCAGTGGCATTCCTACATGAAATTGGCAGGCCTTTTGAAGAATCCTTGTATAATGGGGGTCACGCAGGAGCCTGATCTTGATCATCCCCCTCAATCGGAAATTCATCTACTTTTCAACATATTACATGTTTGTCAGGCATCAAACATGATCTGTTGATCGAATAAAGAAAGGACTATGAAGTGGAAATTGTTATTCTTCATGAGTGTAATTGTTTTCGTTGTGATGAATTGCAGCCAGTACAAAAAGGTCGTCAAGGAAGAATATAACCGCGTCAGGACGACCCATCCGATGGAGGTAGCCGCTTACCATGATCCGATTAAACTCGAGATTGCCTGGGTACCGTACGAGGAACACAAGTTGGTCAAAACGAAAAGGAATGAGTGGAAAATGATCAAGGATGAAGATATTCTCATCAAGAGCAATATGCCCATGATCCTGGTCACGTTCCCGAACTCTACAGATTCACTTTGGCTGGACATGAATACGGACAATGAAATGTTGGGCAAACTGGTCAAGCACGCCATGATGACACAAGTGCCGGTGACCCGCCCGTTTTCCGAATATCTTGAAATTGCCAAATGCGGCAAATGCCATCCGAATCACATTGATACCGGGTTGGAAACTGAATAAAAAAAAGGCCGGATACCAACTGGCCCGGCCTTTTTTATCCAATTGTTCTGTTTATTGCCCTTTCGGTATCGGCTGTCCCTCAATCCATGGAGCCCCCAATTCCGTCAGCTTTTCTTCGAGCATTCTCAGGTCACCTGATGTGATCGCTTCGAGCTGATCCCTGTATTTCCCGAACTCGTCCTGTGCAAATTTCAGGTTTTGCCTGTGCTGCAATGTCGGGCCATAGCTTGAAAATGCACCCCTGCGGGCAAAGCTCAACCAGGAATTGAAACTCGGCGGGTTGCGCTCTCCAATTTCATCTTTGGCATCGCTACCGTTGATTTCCCGGTCAAGGCCATTCAATTTTTTCCTGAGGTCATACAACTGCTTCATGACACCTGGCTCATCTGTATCGAGCCTGTTCACCGCCGTTTCCATGGCTTTCACTTTGTCCATGGCCTGGTTCATCGTGAAGTTGAACGCTGAAACCATTCCCTGCATCTCTTCAAGTTCCTTTTGATAAGCAATGATCTCCTCATGCGAAGCGCCTTCAAGCGTACCTTCCCTGAGCGGAACGACGTTGAATTCGACCGGGCCGGAAAGTTGTGTAACCTCCCCGTCAATGAACTTCGAGAGTGTTGCCGTATACGTTCCGGGCATCACCATCATTCCCCAGCTGCGCCAGCCGCCCCGGCCGCCTCTTTGTTCAAGGCTGATCCCGCGTTTCGAAGATTTGCGCAGGTTCCACGTAACGCGGTGCATGCCTTTTCGGGCAGGGGCGTTGAGACGATTCACAACGGTTCCTTGACTGTCTTTGATGGTGATAAACAGCCGTGGCTGGTCCTCATCCATTTCCGCATCCAGGGCATCCCAGCCCGGGAACGGAATGTCTTTGTCTTCTTTTGCCAATTCACTTTCCGTTTCCTTGCGTTCGGAGGCCATCGTCTCATAGCCATCAGAAAGATGGTAGGTGAATGTAGCGCCAAACGGCGGGTTGTCCCCCGTAAATTTGCCGGTTCCCTCATCGCTCGCGATACTTCGGGGACTGTACCAGAGTGCATCCTTTACGGCAAAAAGTTTCGCTTCCTCTTCAAGGGCTTCTTCGGTGACATCCCTCAATATGCTGTAGTCATCCAGTACAAAAAAGCCCCTCCCGAAGGATGCGCCGACCAGGTCATTTTCCCGCTTCTGGATGGCCAGGTCACGGAAGGAGATGGTCGGTACACCACCCTTCAGCTTGATCCACTTCCCGCCTCCGTCCAGGGTGAAATAGATGCCGAATTCCGTTCCGATAAACATCAGTTCAGGCTTCACGTGATCCTGGACGAGCCTCCAGACGAGCAGTTTTTCCGGAAGGTTTGAAGAAATGGAAGTCCACGATGCACCCCTGTCCGTACTTTTCAGCAGCAAGGGCCTGAAGTCACCCTCCTTGTGGTTGTCCAGGGCAACGTACACCGTATTCGGATCGTGGAGGTCTGCCTTGATATCATTGACAAAGGCACGGTCAGGCACGCCCGGAAGATCACCGGCCATGATCTTCCTCCATGTATCCCCGTCATTTTCCGTAACCTGGATGATCCCGTCATCGGTACCCGCGTAGATCAGGCCCTCACGCAATGGCGACTCGGACAACGAGGTGATCGTATTGTAATTGGACATGGCATTGACATCCCATGGTGAATCCCAGCTTTGCACTTTTCCCATGATGGGCAGGGCAAGGCGCTCCTCATCCCGTGTCAGGTCACCGGAAATGGGTGTCCATGAATCCCCGCGGTTTTCTGATTTCCACACGCGTTGTGAGGCGAAGTACAGCCTTGCCGGGTTGTGCGGGCTGACGACGATCGGCGCATCCCAGTTGTAGCGCTCAAAATCCTCACCGATGCGCGGTTGTGGCTGGATGCCGATTTGCTCACCTGTTTTCAGGTCCACGCGGTGCAGGCCGCCCTGCTGTGTCTCTGCGTAGATGATATCCGGGTTGCCCGGTTCTGTGGCTGACTGGTGTCCGTCCGCCCCAAGCGTCTTGTACCAGTCCCCGTTCCTGATCCCGTGCCTGTTGTCAGTCTGTGACGGGCCGCCATGTGAACCGTTGTCCTGTGTCCCGCCAAAAATGTGGTAAAATGGTGCACGGTCATCCACGGCAACCTTGTAATACTGTGTCAGCGGCAGGTTGTCAATAAACCGCCAGTTTTCCGCGAGGTCAAAACTCTCGTAAATGCCGGCATCGGTCCCGACCAGCAAATAATCCGGGTCGTCCATCCTGAAAGCGATCGCGTGGTTGTCCGAGTGCTTGTCCCTCTCCTGGAGTGTTCTGAAATTCTTGCCCCCGTCATCTGAAACCTGGATGCGGACATCCATCAGGTAGAGTCGGTCAAACTGGTGCGGGCTTGCATACAGTTCCTGGTAGTAGTGCGGCCCTGTGGCGCCTGAAACAGCATCTGATTGCTTGCTCCATGAGGCACCCCTGTCAGTTGACTTGTACACACCGCCTTTTGTGCGGTTCAGCTCGATAGCCGCATACAGGATATCCGGATTTTGCGGTGAAATGGCAAGGCCGATCTTGCCCATTTTGCCGCGGGGCAGACCGGTCTGCAACCTTGTCCAGGTTTTGCCGCCATCCGTACTTTTGTAGATTCCGGATTTTGGCCCTCCGCCCATATAGGCTGCCACGGTCCGGTGTCGCTGCCAGGTAGCGGCATACAGTACGTCCGGGTTCCTCGGGTCAATTACGATATCTGTTACACCAGTCCATGTGGAATCGCCAAGCGTCTTTTTCCAGACTTTCCCGCCGTCTGTGGTCATATACAATCCCCGTTCGCCACCCGGGTTCCAGAGCGGTCCCTGCGCTGCGACCCAGACGATATCGGAGTTGTCCGGATGGACGATGATTTTGGAGATATGCTCGGATTCCTTCAGTCCCAGGTGCTTCCAGCTTTTCCCGCCATCAAGGCTCCGGTAAACGCCATCCCCGAATCCGACATGCCGGCCACCGACATTCTCGCCTGTGCCGACCCAGACAATCGCCGGATTGTTCGGATCGATCGTGACACAACCGGTCGAATAGACATCTTGGTCATCAAAGATGGGCGTCCATGAATTGCCGGCGTTGGTGGTCTTCCACACCCCGCCGGAACCAACGGCAACATACCAGACATTGTCATCTTCCGGGTGAATGGCGATGTCCGCGATCCTGCCGGAAGTGAATGCAGGGCCGATGTTGCGCATTTTGAGTGCTGCGAATGTGCGTTCATTCAGGGGTGATTTGTCCTCTTTTTTCTCTTGCTTCGGCTTGTCCTGATCCTTGCTGCGCCTTTTTTGCGCATCAGCAGGCAGGGTAACCATGAGAAAAGAGAATACCAGGAGCATGAAGGAGCATTTTTTCATATGTCAGCATTTTATGTACAGAATAAAAACAAATTTATAAGGTTTGACTGAATTCCATGGAGCAGCGTCATTCGCTTTGCTTTATCCTGCCCACTCGTCAATTATCCATCATACATAGCGTACCTGCGGCACGCGGTTTTGTAATGCCTGAATTGGCTAACAATATATTGTGCCTATGGCACAGTATATCCCGGCCTCTGGCTGACATCCTGT
>JARQTN010000032.1 GCA_029976695.1 Lewinellaceae bacterium | reverse complement strand
GTAAAAGTATGGATATCTCGTGATTTTGTCGCCCAAAAAAAGTTGAATCAGGTCAAACAAGCCTTACCCGTCTATCCTGGTATCTACAGGCGGACAGGAACCCAAACATGTAGGCAGAAGGCAAGTTCATTTTTTCTGAAAATGCATTTATTCAGGACCGCCACTGAATCCATTTTTACTTTCGGTGATTGAAACTACACAATTCAATTCCTGAATTTCTCCTATTCGATCTGATAGATCCAGATCGCACCCTGATCGATCACCTCGCCGATATTATGAAAAGATGAGCCGACGGCAAGGACGGTGCTGGCAAGACCAACTTCCCTGCCAAAGAGCTCATCCACTATCCCATCGGAAGCGACCAGCGTCTTTTGCAAAGACCAGATACCATCATCATTTTTTTGAAAGATAAAGCAAGCACCCTGGTCTTCATTCGCGTTGATATCCCTTCCCTGGGCCCCGGTAACAATCGTGGATCCCAGGATGGCCACATCTCCGCCAAGGAAATCATATGGTTCCGGATCACTGAGTGATAGGATAGCGGTTTCATGCCACGATCCGCCTATGCGTTCGAAAACAAAAACGCCACCGGCATTGATCGTATCATTCACTGTCAGGGCAGAATTTGTCACCACAGCAACGGAGTCGAAAAGGTCGACATTCAAGCCAAACTTCTGGCCAAAAGGCTCAAGTACTGACGGGACAAGTCTTTCGACCTCGTTCCAGTTTCCCATGATATCTTTTTCATAGATGTAGGCAGTTCCATTCATTGTTGCCCCACCTGCGTCTTCACGTCTTGCGCCTACGATCAGGTAATCCCCGAAGATTGCGACATCTTCCCCATAATATGCCGCCTCTGTGGGTTGTGAGGATGTAATCTTTTGATCAAAGGCCCACTGCGTTCCTGTACGCTTAAAGATGTATGAAGATCCCTGGCTGACCACTCCCGGATAATCGTCCCCAATTGCTCCCACCACTGCGTATTCTCCCGATATTGAAACGCCTGAGCCGAACAAGTCACTTGTATCCCCATCGAAAGCTGTCAGCCTGGCCTCTTCGATCCATGTGTTCCCTGACCTGCGATAGATGTATGCTGCACCCTGGTTGGGCGTACCATCCACGTCTTCGAGGCCCGAACTGATGATCACACGGTCTTCGGAAATTTCAATGTTGCTGCCATAACCGCTATACGAAGTCTGTGGGAGGCTTAAGACCAGGGTATCTGTCAACGTCCAGCTCCCACCAAAATTTTGATAGATCAATACTGCGCCTGTCCCTCCAGGTCCTCCAGTGTCCAGGAATGGTCTGCCGACGAATACATAATCGTCAGAAATGGCCAGACTGTTGCCATAATACAGGCCTGCGCTGTCTTCGACAAGCTTTGCTGTCTCGAATGCGACCGGCGAGAAGTCAATGCCCCATCCCCCCTGTGCCTTGGTAAAAGACCGCCATTTTGTACCATCATACCCCTCAAAATCAGCAGCATCCTCATTCCACCGGATCATGCCTGCTTCGGCCGGTCGGGTGGCATTGCCGACACGTACCCCGCCTTGTACATCAAGCGTAGCGACAGGATCCGTTTCAGCTATCCCAAACCGCCCGGGCACACCGGGGCAGTCCAGGCATGTCGCTGTTGTCGTCCGGAATAAGGCTTCTGACCCGCATCCGGCGGACAGGTTAATATGGACCGTGACTACATCATCTGCAGTAATGGTGTGGGATACAGGCGTCACCCCAAAAGCAAGTGGTGTGAGGCCGTCCCTGTCGCGGATCGTGACAAAATCACCAGGGTCTGAAGAACCGAATTGGTAGGTTCTGTTCAGGGCAAGGCCCCGGATACTGTAATACTGGCCCGCCTCTTGCATTTCGGTGATAATCAGGGTATCGTTGAACTGGGAGGCGATGATTGGGGACGTAGGAAACTGGATTGAATTGGAGCACTGTGCCGAAACGCCAAATTGACACATCAAGAAAATATAGGTAAAGCCCAATAGCCCGAATGTTCGTTTCCTTTCTTCAATGCTTGTACGATTCATACTTTTATATTTGGATTGGCCTTATTCCTTTTGAAAAAGCCAAATGGCCCCCAGGGCAAGTTCACCGATATCATGGAATGCAGCACCAACGGCCAGGATATCCTGGTCGATCCCGACTTCAATCCCGAATAAATCATCAACACCTCCATCGGACGCAACAAGTGTTTTCTTCAACGTCCAGGAACCATCAAGAAGTTGATAGAGATAAGCTGCACCCTGGTCTTCATTTCCGTCTACATCCCTTCCTTGTGCACTTACGAGGATTGTAGTATCTCGTATTTCTACCTTGGAACCAAAAAAATCAGATGAGACGGGATCTGAAAGGGAGAGGACCTGGGTTTCCTGCCAGGAGCCACCAATACGTTCAAAAACAAACACGGCGCCGGCACAAATAGTATCATTTATTGTTGTACAGGAATTCGTAACTACTGCCACATTGCCTGACAAGTCAACACTGGCGCCGAAAGATTGACCAAATGACTCCAAAAGGGATGGCACGATCCTTTCCACCTCGGTCCAGATTCCGGATATCGTATCCCTTTCATAAATATACGCGGTGCCGTTCAGCGTAGCGCCTCCGGCAGGTTCCCTTCTCGCACCAACAATCAGGTAGTCATTGTCAATGGATACTTGTTCTCCATAAAACCCGGTTTCTGTGGGTTGTGAAGATGTGATCTTTGTATCAAACACCCAATTTGTTCCTTCGAGCTTGTAAATATATGCTGAGCCCTGATCTTCCACCCCCGGGTAGTCATCCCGCATGGCTCCCACCACAACATATTCATCATAAAGAGAAACACCTGTCCCAAAAATATCACTTGTGTCACCATCAAATGCTGTCAATTTGGCTTCTTCTTCCCAGGTATTTCCAGACCTCCGGAAAATATAAGCCGCCCCCTGGTTTTCCTTTCCGCCAACATCCTCGCTCCATGCCCCAAGAATAGCCCTGTCCCCCTGAATATCGATCTCCGATCCAAAGGAAGTATTCATATCACCGGGAGAAGAAGTGGAAAATAGTGTGTCAGCCAATGACCAGGACCCGTTTTCTCTGTGAAACACAAAGGCTGCGCCCATAATATTCTGATTGTTTAAATCAAGGGATGGCCTGCCAACAATCATGACATCCCCTTCGATATCGAAATGCCACCCAAAATACAAGTAAGGGTTCAGGTCAAATATCTTCTCCGATTCATATGCGACAGGTGAATAAACCTGCCCCCATCCACCCTGTGCCTTGGTAAATGACCGCCATTTTGTACCGTCATACCCCTCAAAATCAGCAGCATCTTCATTCCACCGGATCATGCCTGTCTCGGCCGGACGGGTGACATTCCCGACCCGTACCCCGCCCTGCACATCCAGGGTTGCCACAGGATCGGCCTCTGCAATCCCGAAACGCCCGGGCACATCGGGGCAATCCACGCAGGTGGCCGTCGTGGTGCGGAATGCAGTCTCTGTGCCGCAACCGGCAGAAAGATTGATGTGCACAGTCACGATATCATCCCCCGTCACCATATAGGAAACGGGCGACACCCCAAAGGCCAACGCCGTGATCCCGTCCCTGTCGCGGACCGTGATAAAATCACCGGGTGCGGAAGAGGCAAACTGGTAGGTCTTGTTTACTGCCAATCCCCGGATGACGTAGTACTGGCCTGCTTCCTGCTCTTCCGTCACGACCCGGGTGTCATTGAAAGGAGAGGCGGTGATGGGTTCCGATGGAAATTGGTGCGCGTTGTTACATTGTGCATATCCTGCCATATCCATTCCGATTACCACCAGGATAGTTGACAGAAAGACATGTAAGTGTCGCAGGTGCATTATGCGATTTTTGCCGTTCGCTGTTTTGAATTCGTTGTCAGAGCTGCGCATTTATTCCTTTTGAAAAATATACAATTGCCGGAGATAATCGGCCGGGGTTGTTTGGCTGGTAAAGCCGCCGCCTGCACTGACTCCGATCATGTTGCCGTCAATACACATATCCCAACCGAACACGAATGTATTGTTGTCCCCATCAGAGGGAAGCAGTCTTTTTTGCAACTCCCATTCCCCGGCCTGAAACCGATAGACATACACGGTGCCGTGGTTGAGGTTTCCATTGATATCTTTTCCTCGTGCCGAGACGGCAACATTGTTCCCTTGCACAGATACCGCATTGCCAAATCGGTCTCCTGCATTCGGGTCATTTGTGAAGAGAATCTGTTCTTCCTGCCAGGACAGTCCATTTTTTTTAAAAACATATGCTGATCCGGCTCCCAGAAATGTCTCAACTTCTTGCCGCTGAGCACCAATAACGATAATCGTGTCCTGAATATCAACGGATAAACCAAACCATGCGTCTGGCTGCCCGTCCAACGCAATCAGCCTGGCCTGTTCAGTCCATGTATCATTTGGTTGTTTTTCAAACACATAAACGGCGCCCTGATCCTCAGTTGTATTTACATCTTCTGCATATGCTCCAATTACAGCCTGTTCACCATCGAGTGCGATTGCAGATCCGAAATATCCAGACGCTTGCGCATTCGAGGCGGTGATCTTGGAAAGGAAAAGCCAGTCATTTCCTGACCGTTTAAAGACATAGACAGACCCCTGATCTTCGTTTCCTCCAATATCATCTTCAGATGCACCGACCATGGCAAACTGGTCAGAAATGGCGACTTTTACCCCGAAATTATCAAGTGTATCCCCATCGAAGGCCCACAGCTTTTCTTCAAGGATCCAGGTGGCACCAGACCTCTTGTAGATATACGCCGCACCCGCGTTCCTGTTTCCCGTATTTTCTCTTGGAGCACCAATAATCACGCGGTCTCCATACATGTCCACAGCCCCGCCAAATCCGCTGCTTATTGTATCCGGTGCAATGGTATCGCTGGCATTGATCTCAAATGCCTGTGTCCAGCAACCATCCAGGTAACGAAAGATATATACATACGGAACTTCATATGCATTGTTCCCAAATCCCTGGATCATATAGTCCCCAAAAATGTCTATTGGATACCCTACTAATGAGACTGTTTCAGGAAATGTGTCAAGCGTATTCAGAACCTGGGTTTCAGTGGCATCAGGATTGGCATCGATACCCCATCCCCCCTGTGCCTTGGTAAAAGACCTCCATTTTGTCCCGTCAAACCCTTCAAAATCCTTTGCCGCTTCATTCCACCGGATCATGCCTGCCTCGGCCTGACGGGTGATATTCCCGACCCGTACCCCGCCCTGCACATCCAGGGTTGCCACAGGATCGGCCTCTGCAATCCCGAAACGCCCGGGCACATCGGGGCAATCCACGCAGGTGGCCGTCGTGGTGCGGAATGCAGTCTCTGTGCCGCAACCGGCAGAAAGATTGATGTGCACAGTCACGATATCATCCCCCGTCACCATATAGGAAACGGGCGACACCCCAAAGGCCAACGCCGTGATCCCGTCCCTGTCGCGGACCGTGATAAAATCACCGGGTGCGGAAGAGGCAAACTGGTAGGTCTTGTTTACTGCCAATCCCCGGATGACGTAGTACTGGCCTGCTTCCTGCTCTTCCGTCACGACACGTGCGTCATTGAAAGGAGAGGCCTGGATGGGCCCCGGAGGAAACTGGTTGATATTCGTGCATTGGCTGAACAGCTGTGTATGTGTCACCACCAGGAACGGGAGGATCAAAATCAGGATTCGGAACCCGGGTAAAAACCCGGATTGGGTTTGGATCGCCTTTATATGCAAAAACATGCGCTTTCCGGGTTGTTCTATTTGAAGAAAAAGTAGGCCGATCCCTGCTGAAGACCAAGGGAAGAAGTGTTGCCGTCTGCGCCGACCAGGGCGCAATTGCCCGAGACGGAAACGGAAACGCCAAAGAAATCAGCTGCACTGCCATCCGACGCCACAAGTTGGGTGGTCTGTTTCCAGACACCTTCTGTCAATTCGTAAAAAAAGGCGGCGCCCTGATCCCCGTTTCCGTTCACATTCTTGTTATAGGCCCCCACCAGGATGTAATTTCCTGAGATATCAACATCATAGCCGAAAGCATCTGCGATCTCGCCCTGGGCATCGCTCAACCGGGTTTGCTGAGTCCAGGTGCCGGCATTTCCAGTAAAAACATATGCGGCACCTTCCTCATTGCTGCCGATAGGAGGCCTTTGATCTGCCCCGACGACGACGGTACTATCAGAAATGGCGACGGCAACGCCAAACCTGTCATCCGCATCGCCATCTGATGCGGTCAGTTTTTGCTGTTGCGACCAGGCTGTCCCTGTCCGGAAAAACACATATGCCGATCCCTGGTCCGAGACAATACCAATATCATCAAGGTATGCACCCACGACAGCATACCTGCCATCTATGTCGACACTGATCCCGAATCGATCATCAGCACCGCCATCCTGGGCGGTGAGGATATCCTCTTCCGTCCATGTGCTTCCATTGCGTTTGTAGACATAGGCAGCCCCCTGATTGTTGGGATCAGCACCATCGGCACCGACAATGATCCGGTCGCCGGAAATGGCGACAGATACGCCGAACACATCAAAATTGGCACCATCTGATGCGGTCAATTTCTGTTGTTGCGCCCAGGTATTTCCAGAGCGCTTGAACACATAGGCAGCCCCGCGATTGAGGGACCCTCCCGCATCATTGCTCTCTGCACCGATCACAATATAATCCCCGTCGATGTCCACACTGCCACCAAACCTGTCACCGCCACCTCCGTCAGAAGCATAGAGCACCGTATCCTCGACCCATGAAGACCCTTCAAGCCTGAAGATGTAGGCAGCACCTTCGTTGCCAGGCACGTTCAGGTCGCCATTTATCGCTCCAATGACGGCATATTTGCCTGAAATGCTGACCGCCTGGCCGAAGCGATCTCCGGCATTTCCACCGGTCTCGCCCAGGAGGCGCTGGTTTTCCTGCCCCAGGTTGGAGGGTACCGTCCCCCAGGAAGAAAGGGATTTGGTAAAGGACTTCCACTTCGTCCCGTCATACCCCTCGAAATCCTGCTTGTCCGGATTCCACCGGATCACGCCTGCGACCGGCGGGTTTACAACATCCCCTACCTTGATCTCGCCATTCACATCCAGCCGTGCCTTCGGATCGTTTGTTTCGATTCCAATTGCCGGCGGGATATCCGGACAGTCCGTGCAGACGGCGCTTGTTGTCCGGGCCACAGCCTCCGTCCCGCAACCGACGGCCAGGTTGATATGTACCGTGACGATATCATCTCCCGTGATCGTATACTGGACCGGGGTCGTGCCAAAGGCAAGCGCACTGATCCCGTCCTGGTCACGTATCGTAATAAAGTCTGTCGGGTTTGAAGAAATGAAAGAATAGGTTTTGCCAACTCCAAGGTTTTCAATCACATAATACTGGCCTGCAAACTGCTGGGTCGTCACAACCACGGTATCACTGAATTGAGATGCCATGATTTGCCCTGCCGGGAATACTTCGGTGTTCGTGCACTGTGATTGTAAAACGTGCATAAAACTCACTGAGAAAAGAACTAAAATTGCCGGACGCAGGAATGTCATTTTCCCGCATTGTGCGAAGGAAATTTTCATGTTTGTGTGTTTAGATAAGCATATTCTTCCGACAGGTATGCTGCGGAATTTACTGATTTATTGACCAGGGTTATAATATCCAAGTAAGGGGTGGTTGCTTAAAAATAATAAAAGAATGAAACATTAAAAAAATCCGCAAGCATGTACCTTGTTTGTGGTGTATCTGAAAAACTTGACCATGCAATAGCCATTGAAGAAGAATTGTCGAAAATTGCTACTTTCACCTTGCTGAAGCAAACGCCTTTCAACATTAATCAAGCATCATTCTTTAATTGAAAAACGAAAAATAAAACCTATGAAAAACACATTCTTGCTGATTTGCATGTTTTCCGTATCTCAGCTCTTCGCCCAGGCCGACATCGAAGAAAAGGTGATCCACTTTACACCTGGCTCCTCCTCGGCAAAGATAGAAGGGTCCATCCAGGGATACCAGATCATCGACTACCTGCTCACGGCAAAAAAGGGCCAGGCCATGACCGTCAATATGCACACGAACCACCTGGCCAATTACTACAATGTCCTTTTTGAGGATGACCCGACGGCACTGCACAACAGTTCGATCAACGGGCAGGCTTTTGCCGGCATCCTCCCGCAGGATGGCATGTACAGGATCCGTGTCTACCTGATGCGCAGTGCTGCCCGGAGGAACGAAAAGGCCACCTACACGATCGATGTCAGCATCACGGGATCCCGGGCTGCGCTGGGGGATGCCATGGTAGAAGGCACGCCCTATCATGCGACAGGGCCGCTGCCCTGTTCTTTCGGTTCAGAACCAATGGGTTCCGGTGAATGTGATTTTGGCGTCATCCGGATGGGTTACGGCAAGGCCGAGGTCCACATCACGACGCATGGTGGTCCTGAGCGGGTGCTCTTGTTTGACGGGGACAATGTAAAAACCGAAAACAATGAACTCGGACTCAAGGCTTCAAAATCCGGTGACGAGTGGATGATCACGATCAATGATTTCGAGCACTTCCGGATCCCGGATGCAGTGATCTACGGAGGATAAAATTCGGGCTGTCACGCTGGCAGCGTGACAGCCTGCCAGCCCGTGTTCT
>JARQTN010000031.1:5499-8722 GCA_029976695.1 Lewinellaceae bacterium | reverse complement strand
CAGTATTTCCCATAATTGGGCAGGTCCCTGGCGTAAAAGCTCAATTCGCCTGTCGTATAACCCGACTCGAATACCTTGTTGCCGATATAATCCCCGTAGATGAGGAACCCGGTGCTGTCCGGCCGCTGTATATATCCCGTCTGGGGAGGCACGATCAAATCCAGTGCCTGCAGGAGGGGGACATTCAGGTCGTGGTCATACAGCCCATTGCTCCCTTTTTCGAAGACGCCGAACCCGCCATGGTAATCCCACATGGTCCAGGAGATCTGGTTTGTTTCCAGATACTCCCGCACCTGCCTGTACCAGTAGACGCGGTCTTCATTGTCGCTGTTGTTCATCAGCACGCCAAATTCGCCGCAGAAGACGGGCACCTGTCTCGCATCCCTGAATGCAATGGCGATATCCAGCAGCGACCTGACCTTTGCGACCGTTCCGTCGGTGGAATAGCTGTTGTAGTTGCTGCCGACCCATGTGCCCTCAAGGGATGTGGGAAGCCCAGGCATTTCACTGGCATTGTACGGAAAAGGGATGCCGGAAAGCGGCACCATGGACGGTTCGACCCAGCTGGCTCCCTGGTGGGTGAACAGGAAGGGATCATAGAAATGGAACGTATAGATGAGGTTGTCGTCATCGTACACAGGCATGTCGTCCAGGTTGTTGTAACTGTTCCACCCGGCACCGCCCACGATGATGGTGTGCTTCTGGTCGATCTCCCGGATGGCGGATACCACTTGCTGCTGGATGGCGTTCCACACCGCATCGGATATGCCGTGCGGTTCATTCAGGATCTCGTAATAGACCAGGTCGGACCTGTCCTTGAAATGTGCCGCCATCTGTGTCCAGACTTTCAGCAGGATGGCGCCGACGGCTGGGTCCGTGCTGGTCGAGGGATCGAATGTGTGGTTGTCGAAAATGAGGTGCATGTTCAGGTCCTCCGCCCAGTCCGCCACCTGGTCCAGGAATTCCAGGAACAGCGGGTCAAGGGTGTAGTCCGGTGCGCCGTCCGTCATGAAGTGCAGGTTGATGGGCAGGCGGATCACGTCACAGTTCAGGTCCTGGATCTGCTCGAAATCCTTTTTCGTGTATTTCGTGAACTGGATCTGTTCGGCGCTCCCCGCCTGGAACCAGCCGGTCAGGTTGACGCCCCGGTTGAACGGGGTCTGTTGGCCGTAAGCCGTGAGTGATGAAAAAAAGATTGCAAAGAGTGTATAGATCCGGAGCCTGGAAGATCTCATATTCAGATGAATTTAAATGAAAATACCCGGCGATACAGAGGCCGCCGGGTACTTTCACCACATTTAAACAATTAGTGCTTCATGAATTTTGCCGAATAGATGCCCTGACCCGTTTGGATCCGCAGGATATACATCCCGTTGTACAGGTCGGCTACATCCACGAACCGCTGGTTGTTGATCGTTTTGAGCAATGCGCCGTTCATGTTGAATACCTGGATCGTCCGCAAATCCTCCAGATCCCCGATCCAGATTTCGGTGGAAGCCGGATTTGGATATACTTTCACATCCCTGGGCAGTTGCACCACTTTTGTGCCTGTCGCCAGTTCCTCATCATCGTAACTCTGCAGGTTGTCGAAGCAGACATCCCCTGAGGTTGTTGTGCCGGTAGCTCCCTGGAGCTGGAACTGGATCTCATAGATCTGGTCTCCATACAGGATCCCGTCATATGTCGTCTGCCAGTTCGGGATGGCAAAAGCAGTGAACGGGATATAGACCTGGGTCCATTCACCGGATTCGTCTGCAAGGAGGCCGCCCACTGAACGGTGCCACTCTTCGTCTCCCCCTGTACTGTGGACCAGCAGTTTCACATTGAAAAATATATTAGAGGGTGTGTCAGGTGGCGTATTGACCTTATACCAGAAGCTAATCCCCAGGTGGTCAGACATATCCTGGAACAGGGTCGTATCGGGTCCCTGGGGCAGGAATTGCATATCCACGCTACCGCCCCAGCTCAAGTCAGCTACAAGGTTGTAGGAAAGGCATACTGCACTGTCCCCCTCTGCGGCATCTGCCGTTGCACTGATGCTGTAACTACCGGTCTCACTGTTGATCCAGCTGCCCACACCAGTCGTCGGTGAATTCATGTCATTCAACGTGTACCCGGGGAAAATCTCTACATCACCTTCGCTGTACGCAGTGAGGTTGTCGAGGCAGATGGTGCCATTGGTCTCGACACCCATCACATTACATACCACCTGCATCTCGATTTTCTTGATTTTATCAAGGTACAATATGCCATCATACGTGGTCAACCAGGAAGGTATCGAAAAACTTGTGAACGGGATCTTCGCTTCCTGCCATACACCTGTTTCATCCCCAAGGATATTGCTGAGCCCGGCGTGCCATTCTTCTTCCTGTCCCTGGCTTTCGACAAAGATCTTCACGTTCCAGTTTGTTCCCTCTGTGGTAAATGCAGGTTGTGTCACCTTATAGTTGAAGCGGATACCATCCTGGTCAGAGATATCGGTATAGATCGTATCTTCCCCAGGAGGCAGGAACTGCATGTCTATACTGCCGCCCCAGTCCTGGTCTGCAATCAGGATGTAATCCAGGCAGGCTGCACCTTCTCCTTCCACGAAATCTGAAGAAGTGCTCAGCGCGTAGCTCCCGGCCGTTGAATTGATCCAGTGGCTGATATCCCCTACGACATCAAAGCTTTGCAGGAGCGGGCCGACCTGGGTGCCTCCTTCGACAAATGTGCCAAGCGCATCCAGGTAGAGCTCACCTGTGGATGTTACGCCCTCATCCGTTACGATTTGCATCTGGATCTCAACGACCTGGTCTTTGTATAGGACACCGTCGTAAGTATCCAGCCAGCTCGGGATCGCAAATGCATCAAACGGGATTTTCGCCTGTTTCCATTCGCCTGAATCGTCCCCAATGATATTGAACAGTGCGGCATGCCATTGTTCTGTGCCTCCGGTACTGTTGATGAAAAGTTTGACATTCCACCTGGTCGAGGAAAACTCGCTGGCCGGTGTGGCTGCCTTGAACCAGAAGGTGATGCCGTCAGATTCACTGAGGTCACCGAATGTGCCCCCGGACTCGGCCTGGATATCCACACTGCCACCCCAACCCTGGTCGCCCACAAGGTTGTAGTTCAGGGCAAGAGCACCCGATCCTTCCTGATGTTCCGGTGCTTCCTCCAGCGTAAAGGAGCCGGCGGTGCTATTGATCCAGCTGCCGACTGCAGTCGGATCATCGAAACC
>JARQTN010000031.1:3450-5399 GCA_029976695.1 Lewinellaceae bacterium | reverse complement strand
GCATTGGTCTGCCCGGATGCATCTGTCCACCATTCATTGAAGACCAGGTCGACGAATGCCTCGCCTGCCGGTTTCATGGTCCAGTCCTCATAGAAAAACGGGGCATTGCCGTGCCAGTGGGCACCGTCCCAGAAGCCCCAGGTCATGAACCCGTTCATGCTCGGGTGGCTGAAAACCATGGTCAGGAAATCCCTGAGGTACTTTGCAGCCAGGGAGTCACCCATCCCTTCATTTGTATCGTACTCGGTGATCTTGGCTTTCTTGCCGAATGAATCGTAAAAATCATCCAGGATTGCCTCCACATCGTAGATAGAGGTCGGGAATGCCCCGATGTGCCCCTGGAAGCCGATGGCATCCAGCTTGACGCCAGCATCGATGATCTCCTGTATGAATTGCTTCTTCAGGTCGTAATTCCCCCCGCCGGTATTCGCCTGGCTGATCGTGACGTAGTCATTGACATAGGTTTCCATGCCTGGGGCGACTTCTTCGAGCTTGTCAAAGATCTCTTTATAGATCTCCCGGCCGGTCGGGTACCCTGCTTTTCCCTGAAGGGCCATCTCAAGGCTCCTGTTGGTCGTGATCTCGTTCAGGACATCCCATTCCGCGATGTTTCCCTCAATGCCCGGATAGGTGTTGATCTCTTCGATATGGTCAAAAATGCGGCCCTTCAAGTACTCCACATTGCCCGCATTGGCCTGCATGTCGTTGGGTAAATTCGACCATCCGGGCCAGACCAGGGTATGCCCGCGCACCTGGATGTCGTGGTCCCGGCACCACTCCACGGCTTTTGCGGTCTGCGGGGGCGTGGTGATCCAGTTGTTTTCCCAGCCGGGCCACTTCAAAGCATTCTCAAAAACAACCCAGTTGAATCCGTGGCCCTTGCCGTCCAGGTCGAGGATCTTTGATTCATACGTGGCGTTGTGTTTCGGGTTGCCGGCAAAACGGCTGGAAACGACAGCTGATCCAAAGGCGAATTCGTGCTGCAGCATTTCTGCCTCGACCATGGCCCCGGGGATGGGGTTGCCAGCTACATCCTGCACGACAAAGGTCAGGTCAGCTTTCCGGATCTGCTCAATGCGGTTGGCGGCTTCAGCGCGCCAGGGTGCATCGGGCTCATACCCGCCGTATTTGTCATTGTTTGATTTATTGGGGAGGTCTTCGATATTGAGGTCCTTGCCATAATTCAGGACGGCCAAACCGCCAATCTCGATCGTCTGGGGCTGCCAGGCAAGGTGCAGGCCTACCGTAAGGTTATCCGGGGCATAATTTGTATTCGCATCGAACGGGATGAAATATCGAGTCCACTGGGCCGGCGGGTTGAAAGTGAGGTAAACTTCTTTTTCATAGGTGTTCCGGTTTTCGACAAAGACACTCACCTGCCCGTCACCGCCAGCCTCGGCCCGCAGCCAGATCACGAGCAATGCGGCATCGCCCTGGTTCATCTGGACGATATTTCGTGTGCCATAGCCGGCATCCCACTGATTGGCGCCCGCACTGTTGACCACGATCCTGACCTTCCTGGAGAATGATTGTCCTGTCTCTGCCTGGTTAGTAGCGACCATATCCCCGTAGGAAAAGGCGCTGTTGTATGTTGCGGTCTCAGTGTCCGGCAGAAGCCATGTGCCGGCAGGCAATCCGTAGTCATCCATCAGCTCTTGCTGAAGTGCTGCATGGTAAGCATCCTGCCCAACTGCATGGCACAGGAGAAAACTGAACATCATTCCAAAAAGCCCCGATTTCATAAGCATGGTCAGTTGAGTACATACCAAATGTACCTTTCCTGACTTGCTGCATGAAGGGGTGATTTATTCAAATAGGAGGGGTATTTGGTTAATTAGGTGATTCCCTTCCCCTCACCTGCCTGGATCTGAACCAGTGCCCGATCAGGTTTGTCAGAGATCCATGACAAGTGTATTGACTGACCTGCCCGGAATGGTGATTCCCCTTGC
>JARQTN010000031.1:0-3350 GCA_029976695.1 Lewinellaceae bacterium | reverse complement strand
GGCCTGACTTCGTAAGTGCCATTGCCGCTGACGTAAATCATCGCATGCGGGTCGTCATTGATGCCCCAGACGAGTTTCCAGTAGATGTACGCAGAGGTGTTTGCGTGGATAAGCGAGTTGTTGATGAACCGGGCGGTGGAAAACCAGTCGAAATTGTCCGAAAACTCCGTCATCATGTTTGGCCGGTCGGTGAAGTCATTGTAGACTTTGCTGAGCAGCGTTTTGGTGCTGGTCACGCTGGTGCCGGACTGGAAATTGTACGGATGCCATGCGTACATGCCCAGGTAGTCCCGGTCCATGATGGCTTCCGAGAAAGCTGCGTGTGATCTTGCACCTGTATTACTACTGATATTAGCCGATTCCGGCCCAATGAAAACCGGGACCTCGTGGAGGTCCTTCAGGTGGTCGTATACGGCATCCATCCCCTTGGCATAGCCCGGATAAGCGATGCTCTCCAGGGGGCGCCATTCGCAGGTTTCCCATCCGGGATTCGTATAGGATGGCTCGTTCTGGATACTCAGGTAATCCGGCACAAAGGTGATATGCTCAAAGATATCCCTGAAATACCGGCCGAATTCATCGTACATGAATTCCCCGTCCTGGTTCTTCTTCAGTGTCCCTTCATTGAGGTGGTTGTTGCTCTTCAGTGCCGGCGGAGGGCCCCATGACGAGAACAGGACTTCAATGCCCGGGGACCGGGACTTTGCCTCATTAAAAAATTCATTGGTTGCCGTAAACAGGTTGCCAAACCAGCTGGGGGATGCCGGGGTCGGGGATTTCTGGTCCGGGTAGCCGGCAGGGTAGTACCAGTTTTTCAGGCGCAGGATATCCATGCCCAGGTCATCAAAAAGTAGGTCGTAAATGGCTTCCTTGTTTGGACTGGGGATGATCCGCTCGCTGTACCAGGTCAGTGCACCTCCAAAGCCGATCATTTCCTGGTAAGTGGTACCTGGTTTTATTTCAATTGTAGGCACGACAGGTTTCGGGTCCGGATCATCTGGCGGGTTGGTGGTGTCGTCCTTGCCACAACCAGGGAGCAGGAACAGGGCGATGAGGACAGGAAAAATGTATTTCATGAGCTGGAACTTTTCTGCAAAATGCAAATGTAAATTGTTTCTGAGCAAAACCTGCGTACGGAGATTCACGATCGTAAATTTGACTTCCTTTGGGCAAAACCTTGCAGAGAATACATGTGGAATTGTTCCGTTTTGATGCCCAGGGGTGGTCTCATCCCGGAATGATACCCGCCATGGAAAGCACTATTGACCTCCTGGGACATGGGGTGGAGGTCCCTGGATATAGCGGCATATCCTGCGGATAATCCGTACATTTAAGGATATGGCACCTACCCGGAAACTGGCCGCGATCATGTTCACCGATATCCAGGGATATACGGCCCTGATGCAGCAAAGTGAGCGTGAGGCCCTCGAGATCAGGGAAAGGCACAGGAAAATCTTTGAGTCCATCACGGAAGCACACAGCGGACAGATCATCCAGTATTACGGTGATGGTACCCTGAGCATTTTCGACAGTACGGTGGATGCCGTGAAGTGCGGCCGTGATCTGCAGCGTGCCTTTCTTGCTGAACCGCCGATCCCCGTGCGCATCGGGATCCATACCGGGGACATTCTGCTGTCTGATCAGGACATCATCGGGGACAGCGTCAACCTGGCCTCCAGAGTTGAGTCCCTCGGGGTGCCCGGTAGTGTTCTCGTCTCGGGTAAAGTGGCCGAGGAGATCAGGAACCAGGATGATCTTCGGTTGATGAGCCTGGGCCGTTTCCAGTTCAAGAATGATGACAAGAAGCGGGAGGTCCTTGCCCTGGATGATCCGGACCTCGTTATTCCGAGGAAAAAGGACCTGAAAGGCAAGTTGCAAAGACCTGGCTGGCAGGGGAAATTGTTCAGGTCGCCCGCACTTGCCGGGTTTATAGCGGTTATCATTGTCCTGGCTGGCATCTGGCTCTACCCAACATTGTTCAGGCCCAATACGAATGAACTTGCTGTATTACCCCTGATGAATTTTACAAATAATGAAACGGATGAGCAGCTCGTCAACGGGCTGCATATTGCCCTGGTTACAGAATTGCAAAAGGTCGGGCTGGTGACACGCGGGATCACTTCGATGCTGCGGTACAGGAATACGGACAAGTCGATCAGGGAAATCGCAAAAGAGTTAACGGTAGGGCTGCTTCTGGAGGGTTCAGTTTTCCGGGCTGATGAGCAGCTGGGCATCAACCTCAGTATGATCGATGGCAAATCAGAGCATGTGATCTGGACAAGGACATTCGAGGAGGATTTCAAGGATGTTGGCATATTGTACAGGAAAGTGATCGGGGATGTGGCTGACGAGATCCAGATGGCAATGGATCCAGAACTGGAAGCAAGGCTGAACAGGCAACAACAAGTAGATCCGCAGGCCTACAAGGCATACCTGACCGGAAAGCAATACTGGTATCAACTGACCAGGGAAAGTCTTGAGCTTGCGGAACAATACTTTAAGCGAGCTCTGGCATATGAACCTGAGTATGGGCCTGCACACGCAGGTATTGCTGCCGTTTGGGGAGGCCGGCTGCAGCAGGGTATGGTGTCATATGCAGATACCCGGGAGACGATAACGGCTGCAATGGCGGAGGCATTGAAATACGGGGGTGACCTTGCAGAAGTTCAATTTTGGCAAGGCGCCTTCAATACCTGGTGGGAGTGGAACTGGGAAGATGCTGGAAAAGCTTTTGAAAAGTCGATCGAACTCAACCCGAACAGTCCGGAAACACACGCCTATTACAGCCATTACCTGCTGACAATGAAGCGGCCCGAAGAAGCCATGCAACACGCCGAGATAGCTGTGGAACAGGATCCATTCAACGGGCTGATCCGGGCAATATATGGCATGGCACTGAATTTCAGCCGGAATTATGATCGTGCCATACAGGTTTTCGAAGATCCGTCAAAACAGGTTCCAGATGACCCGATTGCCCTCTCCACACTCCGGACCTCATACCATTTGACACAACAGTATGACAAGGCAATCAGGATTTGGGAGCGGTCGTACATGATCCGGAGGGATACGGTCGCTGCAAACCTCGTTCACGAAGCATTTGCAGATGGAGGTTACCATTATGCGCTTGAAAAGCTGGCAGAATTTCTCATTGAACGGTCGCGCAATGCATATGTCACACCGTGGCAGATCGCGACCATTTACACCCGGGCCGGCAACAAAGAACAAGCGATCGATTGGCTAGAAGGCGCTTACCTGACCCATGATTCAAACATGCCATACATTTCCATCGACCCGATCTTTGATGACCTGAGGGATGATCCCCGGTTTATTTCAATTATGAAAACGATGGG
>JARQTN010000030.1:5761-8897 GCA_029976695.1 Lewinellaceae bacterium | reverse complement strand
ACCCTGAAGTCCCAGGGCGGTATAGGATAACCCAATGCTTCCACCCAGGGGAGCATGAATCCACCGATACAGCTGTCCACGTGCATGGGCAACTTATGCCTCTGGGCAAGGTCCGCGATCTCCCTGATCGGATCCAGGATACCATGGGGATAACTTGGTGCGGAGGCACAGATTAGAATCGTATTTTTATTGATCAGCTTTTCCATTTCCCCAGGAACAGCCGCCTGGCCTTCATCCACACGGGCCTTCCGAAGTTTCAGCCCGAACAGGTGTGCAGCCTTGTCATGGGCCGGGTGGATCGTAGATGGCACAACAACCTCGGGATGATGCCCATTTGGTTTCACTTTCCTTGCCCATTCCCTGTATGTGTATAATGCGAGCAACAGGCTCTCTGTGCCACCAGAAGTCATGGTCCCGCACACCTGGCTGTCGCCATGCAGCATTTCGCGAACCATACCGACAACCTCCTGCTCCATTCTCTTCAATCCTTTAAACGCAAGGGGATTCAGGTAGTTGGACGAGAAGTAAGCCTCGGAAGCATCTTTCAACAGGGATTCATGCGCATCGTTGGCATGATACATCAGGCTCCAGGTCTTGCCTTCCCTCCACGGAATGTCATCCTCCCTGAATGCATGGATGGCACGCAGGATCTCATCCGGGGGGAGCCCTTCTTTCGGTATCCGGTCCAGGTTTTTCCCTTCACTCATGAGTTCATGCCTTTTGCCATGTCCAAATTTTTATCCTCCCTGATTCGCCTGACCCAAAACAGGAGCAGCAGGCCAATCGTGAACCATGTGCCCAATGCGAGGATTGAATTCCGCATGCTTCCTGTAATGTGGTCCAGGTATCCGAACATGATCAGTCCGCTCATCATCGCCACTTTTTCACAGACATCGTAAAAACTGAAATATCCTGCATTATTCTCTGTTTTGGGGATAAATTTAGAGTAAGTGCTCCGGGAAAGGGACTGAATGCCGCCCATCACCATGCCAATGAAAAAACCGGCCGTATAGAAGTGGATGGGACGTGTAATGAAATAACTCCCGATGCAGATGCAGATCCATACGAAAACTGCGATTGACAGCGCATTGATATTCCCGAATTTCCTTGACAGCCAGGCAAACAGGTATGCACCTGCGATCCCAACATATTCGATGAGGAGGACCGTGATGATCAGGTTGGTCATACCCAGGTGGACCTCTTTCTCGCCGAAAGATGCAGCCATGAACATCACGGTCTGTACCCCCATGATATAGAAAAAGAAACTCAGCAGGTAGGTCCTGAGCTTCTTCTCCTCCTTCAGCCTGTGGAACACCTTGGACAGTTCCCTGTACCCATTCAGAAGCCGGTGGGCTCCGGGCTTCTTATCTGTGTATATCCCTTTCGGCAGTTTGCGAAAGGTGATCTGGGCAAATCCGATCCACCAGACGCCGGTTAAAAGAAAGGAAACCCGGGGAAGTATGGTATCATTCTGAATGCCAAGTGCATCCTGGTTCATGATGAAAAGCAGGTTGATGACCAGCAGGGTGGTCGAGCCGATATACCCGAACGCATACCCTCGTGCGCTCACCCTGTCCTGCCTGTCTTCTGTCGCAATGGCAGGGAGATAGGAATTGTAGAATACAATACTTCCGGCGTAGCCAACCGTGGCCATCATCATGAGAAACAGGGCGAAACCCACAAATTCGGCACTGTCGAAGAAAAAAAGCAGGCCACAGCCTGTTGCACCCAGGTAGCAGAAGAACTTCATAAAAACCCGGTGGTTGCTCGCATAGTCAGAGATCGAGGACAAAAAGGGAGAAATGAGTGCAATGATGCCAAACGCTAAACCCAGGTTGATTGAGTACGCAGCCGTATTCTCGATCTCAAACCCGAACAGATCGATCCGGGTACCTTCAGCTGTACGTGTGACCGAATTATAATATGCAGGAAAAATCGCGGAAGCGATCACCAAAGAGTAGACTGAATTTGCCCAGTCGTACATCGCCCAGGCATTGATCGTCTTCCGGTCGTTTTTTATGATGGATTCCATCTATCTCCCTCCCCGGAGGAATATTTTGGGTATCTCTCAATCAGGGACCAATATAAGGCACATTTTCCGGGGATCATTGAAGAACCCTGGTTTCTTTGGGAATGGCAGATGCCTTTGTATTTTGCAAGGACAACAGATGGAAAGTGAAGAAGTGACATACGGCATCGCACTTTCAGGAGGCGGAATCAGGGGAATGGCGCATATCGGCGCCCTGCAAGCGCTACTTGAAAGAGGCATCCACCCGAAAGTGATCGCAGGTGCCAGCTCCGGAGCGCTCGTCGGGGCATTCTATGCGGCCGGTTATGCGCCACAGGAAATCCTTAAATTCTTCAAGGACACCTCCATTTTCACGTTTGACAAATACATCCACCGGAAACCGGGCATCCTGGACACAGCGAAATTCTACCAGGTTTTCAAGCCCTATTTCCCGCAAGATCAATTCTCGGCATTAGAAAAAGAGTTGCTTATTGTCGCGACTGATATTCTGGATGGCACACAAAGGATATTCAACGATGGCCCGCTCATCCGGGCAATGCTCGCATCAGCTGCCTTTCCATTCGTCCTTTCTCCATTCGAGATTGAAGGCGGGTACTATGCAGATGGGGGAATTATCAACAATTTTCCGGTCGAACTGGTCAAAGGCAAATGTGACCGGATCATTGGCGTGTTTGCAAACCCGCTGTCTTCGATCCAGCCTGGTGAACTCAGTTCTTCCATGGCTGTACTCGAAAGGGCATTGAAAATCGGCATGGCGTCCATGTCTATACCAAAAATGGAAATCTGCGATATCCTCGTTGCACCGGAGGAGCTCAGCCGCTTTACGACCTTCAACAAGGATCATATCGATGAAGCATACCAGATCGGCTATGCACATACCCAGAAGGCGCTTGAGAAGGCTGGGATCCGCTAATTCAGTTTGCGCGTGAATGAACATACCCATCGCTGAACCGATTGCATCTCGTTCGAATGTTCATGTATTCAGTTGTTCGCGTATTCAGTTATTCTGTTCTGGAACAAATGAACATGCAAACATTTCAACATGCGAATATCAGAACATTTAAGACAAACCAACTACTATCATGTAATTCTTTCAAGATGGCTCGT
>JARQTN010000030.1:3379-5661 GCA_029976695.1 Lewinellaceae bacterium | reverse complement strand
CCATTGGAATCCTTGTTTAATCCTACAGCATAATCGATCCGCAGGTTTACCCTGGACTCCGGGTTGAACAGGATCCTGATGCCGCCTCCCACGGCCATGTTAAACCTTTCCAGGTTAAATTCGTCGACATCACGGTAAACCTGTGCAGCACTGGCAAACCCGACAAGGCTGAGCCTTTTCCAAACCTGCCAGAGTTTAGAGGGATTGCCTTCTTTCCAGAGCGGCAGGCGATATTCCATTTCGACAGCAGAGAGGTGATGATCCTGGTAGGTTCCCTTGAAATACCCGCGTATAAAATTATGGCCACCAACCCTTGACATGCCCCGCATTGGAATGACATCATTCGTAAATTCAAGTGAACTCACAAGACGAAGTGCAAGCGTGTGGTTACGCGTCGTATTCAAATACTTGCGCGCATCGAGGTGAATTCGCGTAAAACTGAAGTCGCTCCCGACATACTTCCCATAGACGAGGAAATTGAACTCGACCAGGTTGCCCTTGATCGGGTTGAGGACAAAATCCCTGTTGTCATACAAAATTTGTACACCCATGCCGGATCGGAATCCTTCGACCGGGATTTCCCCAATTCGGTTTGCTGATTCATTCAGGAAAACATGGGATTCAGGAATGACCCGCAGCCTGTAAAGGTATTCCATGTCGTACTGCAGGCCTGCAAACAGGTTCTTGCCAAGCTTACGCAGAAGTACAGGAGAAAATTTGATCCGGTCAGAATCAAAATTCAGGTAGTTCAGGGTGTCCCTTTCCCCATCACCGTTCACTTCAAGGACACGGGCGTCTGCTTTGTTTCCCCACCCATAGTTCCTGTCCGGATACCTGTTGAAAAACGCTTCTCCCCTGGTGCGCCATCTGCTTTCCTTCCAGAAAAACTCCCAGTGCAGTTCGGTGATGATCTGGTTCCTGAGCGTATAAACGCCAACAAATTCAAGGTTGGATAACGGCGTTGCCAGGTCTCCTTTTGCCAGGTCCAGGTATAAGACCCCGATTGCTCCAAGTGTCAGGCTGGTTTCAGGGGTATAGCTGATCGCCGGGAAGATATCGAGTTTCTTGAAGTCGCGTTCGGGACCAATTGTACCGGGCTGAGCAGAGATCAGTAAAGGCAGAAAGAACAGGGTGCAGAAGAGCAGTAAAATGGAACGATGGGGCCTCATGGTGTATGCTTTCGGGCAATTATCCGTTTTCCTCAATATAAATCAATGACAGGTATCAGGGTCAGGGATGATATTTATGCTAAATATAAGGTGTTGCTGGGGATTCTGGGATGCCGGGATGCTGAATTGAAATTTCTTTGTCAGTAAGAATGCTGACACGAGGCACGAATCGTCAGTAGGAATGCTGACATGAGGCACGAGTCGTCAGTAAGAATGCTGACACGAGGCACGAGTCGTCAGTAAGAATGCTGACACGAGGCACGAGTCGTCAGTATGGATACGAAGGATCTGTATCCTGGGCTTGAAAGGAATAAAAGCTAACGGCCAATGGCCAACAGCAAATGGCCAAAAAAAAGCATGCACATTCAATGAACATGCATGCTTCCTTTATAAAATACTAACTTGTATTTATTCTCCTTACTGGATCGCTTCGATTGCGTTGGTCAGCAATGCTTTTGCGTACTTATAGTTGTGTACACCTAAACTCCTGTCCTCTTCGATAAACCTGTAGTTCAATGCAGCACCAGCGACATTCGTCGGATATGTGCCCGTGTTCCAGAGACCGGAGTTTGGATTCAGCACACCTTCCTGGATAAGGAGATCCTCCAGTTCATGCAATAAAGCCAAGATTTCATCTTGTGATCCATTGAGGTTGAAGTCTTCAGCCCCAGCATGGCATACCGTACAGGAAACGACGTTTGGTTCGGTTCCTCCGTGATATTGATAAGTCATGTTGAACGTATGCCCTCCGGCACTGTTTCCAAAAGCTTCCGCCATGTGGCAAGTGATACAACCATCAGCAATGACGCTTGCGTGGCCTGAACCTTGTTCCGGATAGGACTCAGATCCTGCAATTTCAAATCCGCCCAAACCAAAAACCAGGGCAGACTGTGGTCCGTGGTGCGTACCCCAGCGGCTGCTTGTGATCGCCGTACTGTCACTGCCTATCACAGGCACTTCATACGGGCGTGACTGGTGACAATTGATACACAGGTTTCCATTTCCAAAATCAACAGTCCCTCCGTTGAAGAGTTCCACTGGTTCTGGATAAGTCAAATCATAATCTGTCAGGTCATAGTTCTGGTGGATCTTGTGGCAGGTCCGGCAGTTGAC
>JARQTN010000030.1:0-3279 GCA_029976695.1 Lewinellaceae bacterium | reverse complement strand
CATAATCTGTCAGGTCATAGTTCTGGTGGATCTTGTGGCAGGTCCGGCAGTTGACTGGTGTCGGATTTGAAACCGCAGCTGAGATCTCGTCATTTGTCGGATCTGTCATCATCCTTTCCATGAAACCTTCATGTGTGTGGCAACCGGCACATCTCGTGCCATTGCGCTCAAAGTTACCTCCAAGGCGGTGAATTGATGCATTGTACTGGACTTGCTTGGCATACAGGTCTGTTCCGGAAGAGTGGCAAGCAGCGCATGTGTTGGCAGCATCCTGCCCGTCCTGTCCGTCCACTCCGTCAATGCCATCCTGTCCCGCCGGGCCTGGAGGGCCGACTGGTCCTTCCTTGGTACAACTAACGATTAAAGCAAATAACAAGAGGACGAGCCATGATGAATAAACGATTGTTCTTTTCATTGTGTGAGAATTACGAGTTAAAGTTTCATTATCTGTCAATATACAAATTCGGCTTGATTTTTTTCTTATGACAAACGCATAAAAGTTCTTGAGCAAGTTACTTTAGAATGTATCCATATAATTAATAATACACCAGCGGTCCTCTTCGCTCGGGATTTTCTTTTCAAAGTTCGGCATGTCATCCCGTCCGATAAACGACTGGAAATATTTCACACCCGGCTTCTGTGCCTTGTACTCATCAGTCGAAATATCAGGCATGGGCGTATCGAGCATGGCGGCCTTGCTGCCGTCCCCGAATCCCTCTGAACCATGGCATGACCGGCAGTGCTTTTTATACAAAGACTCTCCGATGTCCAGGCATTCAGAATCTCCTGCATCAGTCGGGTTCTTCATGGATACATACTTTTCAGGAACGTCCCAGGGTTTCTCCTGTGTTCCGGTTGCTGCAAGGAATGCAATGATCAGACCTGCACCAACAAATAGGAAAATCAGTTTTTTCATATTGGATATTTTTTTCATAATTCAAATATAACGAATCACCTTTTAAAAATAACGTGTGATAACGTAAAAATAACGATTCATGTCAAAAAAATAACGCATTGGGGGTGAATTCTATATATCTCATGCATCCTTCATGCCAAATAAATTGGATATGGCCAATAAGTAGTGAAACCATGCCACGATCAGGGCGCCCCAAACGCCAATGATGATCCATAAAGGTGCCCTGGCCCATAATGCGCGGGGTCTTTCTTGCGGTACAAATGAAACCGGAACACCCCAGCGGACCACATCCCTTGCTTCGACTGTGCCATAATCATCATGATCCTGGATCCGGGCAATAATCTCCAGTTCACCGCGCGACTTTCCGGGTATGTCATTTGGAAAATCCGTGACATATACCCCGTCCTCCAGTGATCCTTCCCGGACGGGGAGGTCGCTGTACAGCCTTTTTACGAGGACACGCACATCCTCTCCATCAATCGCCGACTTTCCTTCATCCGAGAATTCATATCCGTTGATGGTGAGCTGATAGGTAGAATCCACGACTTCGGGCATCATCTTCAATTCGGTTCGCTTGATGTCCAGGTCCCTGTCAGCAGATCTGAATTCCTCATTCCCTTCATATTCCGCAAGAAAATGCGTATACCCGGTAGAGTCCCATAAAATGGCATTGTTATCCAGGTTGAGACGGGCAAAGCCATCCTCCCCTGTAGATACTTTACCCAAAAGGAGCTGGTCGTCTTCTGTTGCCTGGTAGAAGGATACTTCCTGCCCCCCCAACTGGTAAAAGACCCGGTCCTTCCTGTATTTCATTTCAGCACGCAAATACCGGGCATCATTTGTCTGGTAGTATTTCAGGTACATAAATACCCTTTCCTGTGCCGTCAGGGTGATCCAGCTGCACAAGAAAAATAAAACGACAAGCGAAAACATGTGTTTCACCTTGTGGTCATAAGTGATATTCCCAAAGATTGCTTTCATGTTCATTTAATTTACGGGTTCCACAAACGGCTGCGGCACTTCGATTTCTTCCTCTTTCTCCATATCTGCGAGCGGCACTACGGGTGCCAGGTAATTGAAGGCCATAAAAATCAGCCCTGCCAACCCGATCCCGCCGAGCGTCAGTGCCCACTCAACCCAGGTCGCGGAGTAATGCACATATGCGGGGTCCGTGCTTTGCATCGGGAAATATGGTGTTTCCAGTGTCGGCACAATGATCAGGTACCGTTTGAGCCAAAGGCCGATGAGGATGAGAACGGAAAGGACCGCAAGGTGTCCGGGTGTCCTGAATTTCCGGTATAAGAGCACGATGAACGGAAGGACTACACAAAACAGGATGGTAAACATGGACATCCAGCCATATTCATTGAAATCCAGGAACTTTCTGATCCATTCGCCGTGTGTCTCGGTGACATTATACCACTCCGTAATGTAGGTACTGAATGTGAAGTAGGCAAAAATCGCGCTTAGGACAAACAGGACGAAAGCAGCATAATCAAAATGCTTGTCCGTAATGAGGTTCTCCAGGTTGTGCTGTTTTCGGTAGATCCACATGAATAAAATCAATAGTGCAACACCTGAGAACAATGCATTCGCCACAAATTCCGGTGCGAAGAGTGTGCTGTGCCATCCTGGCCTCAGGCTCATCCCGAACAGATACCCAAGCAGGGAATAAGCGAAAATGGCGACCGGGACAATGGTCATGGCCAGGATGTTCTGTGCCCGGCTCAATTTCCTGTTCTGTGCGGGCCTGTGCTCATATCCAAGTGCCAGGCGCTTGTACAGGTTTCGCTTCCACTTTGGCAAGTCGATCGCCGTCGTATCCCTGAGTTTTGCAAACTCGCGGATATGGGTGATATACAGGTATGTGAAGTCGAATACCACACAGGTTGCAATCGCGATCACGTCCCAGGTAATCGGCGAGGATGCCCGCGCATGGATAAACAGGTTCGGCAGCCTTTCAAGCCGACCCACACAAAGCAGGATATAGATCGGTCCAACGGTGGATCCGACAACGGCAAACAATTCTGTAATGCGGTGGAGCGGTTTTGTCCATTTCACGGTAAACAAATGGAAGATACTTGCCAGGATCACCCCGGCATACCCGATCCCCAGGAGGAAAATAAAATTCACAATGAATACACCCCACACCACATGGTCCCGCATCCCGGTCACAATATGCCCGTGGATGACCATGTAAACCAGGCCGACCACACCGATCAGCACAAACAGGATCATGAGTACAAGCAGGAGCTTCCACGATCTCGTGGGCTCGCTTACCGGACTTTTAAACTGCTTGAGCAGTTGATCATAATTAAGAGCTTCCATTCTTGCGACTTAAGTATTCTTCCAAAACTTCCCGT
>JARQTN010000029.1:7627-8972 GCA_029976695.1 Lewinellaceae bacterium | reverse complement strand
TCCCGGTCATCAGCAATTTGATGGACCAGCCAGCCCGGTTTCGGGCGCAGCTTCAGGATCCATTCCAACCCCCAGCGTGCTTCGTCCAGGATATCCGGGACGCCATTGGGATCCGCATGCCCCAAAGCATCTACACTGTCGCCAAAAAGCCCGGGTGCCAGTTCGTAAGCAAGCAGCATCCGTGCCGTGGCATTGGAACTGGTGATCAGGTATTTTAGCTGGTCACCGGCATCGTGCCAGCCACCGCTGAAATCCATATAGGTGGAATCCGGGGCCGGCGCATCAAATAACCGACCGTCACCCTGGTGGCAGACCACATCGAAATACGGATTGTACCCGCAGCGCTGCTGCTGCATGAACCCGATCATTTTGTCAATAGCCCCGGCATAGGGATCTTGCAAAACGAGAATTTCGCGGGATTGGTCTTTTCCATACCGGAGCACAAACAAACCCGTTTGATCCACATCACTGAAATCTATCGTATACTGTTTTGAAAAATCCCCCCAGGCTTCCCCCTTTGCCCGCTGTGGCTTGACCCGCGAAACGACAAGGCCCGATTTCCAGTCAACCAGGTCAACCTTCCCTTTCACCGGCTTGTCCGACATCAGCAAAGCGACTTTCGATTCACCAGGAACGTATCCGGCCTGGTTGATCCGGAAATGAATATCCTGCGCCACAAGAGGGCTGCAAACACAAAGGAAAAACAGGAGAAAACGTATCATCATCGAAGTAAAATTCGCTGTCAAAATAAGAAACCATCCATGGATTCCTGATCGATGATAAATGAAAAATGTCCAGGTCGCTGACACAGGTCATCGATTCTGGATGGATAACCGCATAATTTCAGGGGAATTCAGGCCAATGGCGATGAAACGGTTCGGTTTCATATGGTTGCTCATCATGATGGCAGGGTTCTCTTTATCGCAGGAATCCCCTGGGGCTATCCTTATCAACGGAGATGAACATGTGAATGTACAGGGTTTTCTGCTGGATATCGCGCCCTTCACAAAAGTATTGGCAGACACAAACGGGACTCTTGAAATTGGAAAAGCCAGGAAACGGTTTGCGGAGAATTCAAAATTGCCGACATTGGACCGCCAGGAAATATCCGTTTATACTGCAATCGGCAGAAAAAGCAGTGCCTTATGGCTAAATTGTGCAATTGAAAACCAGTTCAGCCAGGATACCACAGTCTGGCTTTACATGGACGGAGGCATTGTGGATCTCTATGTCCTGCAGTCTGACGGCACATTTGCAATGCGCAGGACAGGTGCATTCATACCAACAGAGAAACGGCCCTTAACGGGAGCACCCGTGAGATTCCCCGTGCACCAGCTTTCCCTGA
>JARQTN010000029.1:4470-7527 GCA_029976695.1 Lewinellaceae bacterium | reverse complement strand
CATGATTTCAGGACCCCGTTGGCCGTCATCCTGGGGATGGCCGAACAGATCCGCCAACAGCCAACGACATGGACAATAAAGGGACTGGATATGATCCAGCGCAACGGGAAAAAACTCCTTCGCATGGTCGACCAGATCCTGAACATCGCCCGGCTCGATGAAGGCGCCCTCCCCGTCAGGTACATCCGGGGGGATATCATAGCCTTTCTCAGGAAAATGATCGCCTTCCATGCCACCCTTGCCGATGAAAAAGGGATCACCCTGGATTATCAGCCCCATGTTCCATTTTTCCTGATCCGTTACGACCCCGAAGTGATGGAACACATTGTATCGAATATCCTGGGCAATGCCATCAAATTCACACCCGCGGGCGGAACCATCACCATCCGGACAGATCAAACCGAAGTGGATGCATTTGAACTCCGCATATCGGATACGGGGCCGGGTATCCCATCAGAAATGCAGCAGGTTATCTTTGACCGTTTCGTAAAGCAGGACGAGGAGGGCCACGGGATCGGGCTGGCTATTGTGCGTGAACTCGTACAGCTCGTACATGGGTCCGTAGAGGTTCATTCAGAAAAAGGGAAGGGAGCCACCTTCATCCTGCGGTTTCCGGTACAGGAATCTGAGGCACCTGTTGAAGGGAATAAAGATGAATTGTTCGACAATGAAGTGGATCCTCAAGTTGCAGGAACGCACGAAACCATCCGGAACGGGAAGCAAATCATTCTCGTCGTTGAGGACAACTTGGACCTTGTCACCTATATCCGGACCTTGCTGGAAGGAAAGTTCCAGGTTCACACAGCACAAAACGGTTCGGAAGGCCTTGAAAAGGCCATTGCCCTTATCCCGGATATCATCCTTTCAGACGTGATGATGCCCGGCATGGACGGGAATGAAATGTGCAGCCGGGTAAAAGCCGACATCCGCACCAGCCATATCCCGGTGATCATGCTGACGGCAAAGGCGGACCTCGATTCAAAACTGGAGGGCCTTGGGGTGGGCGCGGATGCCTACCTCACAAAACCGTTCAATGAAAAAGAACTCTTCCTGCGCATCGAAAAACTGATCGAAGGCCGGAAAAAACTGAAACAATTCTATCGCGATTTCCATACCCTTGACAAGGAGCATGACCGGAAGATGCCCGGGTCTTACCAGGCAGAAAATACGTTCATGCGGAAAGTTTCGGAAATCGTCCATCGCCACCTTGCAGATCCTGACTTCGGTGTACCCGAACTATGCAGGGAAATTGGCATGAGCCGGTCCCAACTCTATCGAAAATTCTCATCGATCAGCCCGCATTCCATTGCTGAATTCATCCGCAAGACAAGACTTCACGAGGGCCAGAAATTGCTCAAAAGCACGGACAAGTCAGTAACGGAGGTTTCACTCGAAACCGGCTTTAAAAACCTGGCCACATTCAGCCAGAATTTCAAAAATGAATTCGGTATCAATCCCAGCGAAGTCATCTCATAATTTCTCCGGTGTGCGGGACAAATCCATAAAGGATTGGGACATTTCGTAAAGCAATCAAATCGGGTTTTGATAAACATACAGGTGAAAATCTATTGTTCATTAAACTTCAATGCAATGAAAACTCTGAAATTATTCATGGCAGCACTTTTCCTGGGCATGATCATGATCGCCTGCGAAAAGGACAGCTTCACATCCACCCTTGACGAATCCATTGACACCCGGGCTCCGGAAGAAGTCACCATCCCGTTCAAGGGAAAATTCTTATCGACTCCTACCTCCTATGATGAATGGACGGATTGCGGTTACGAAGTAATGCTCACCGTAAACAATGCCATATCGGGAAACGCTACACACCTGGGTAAACTTGATGTTTCGCAAAGTCCGCTGATTGGTGTGGATTGCAGTTTCGACCCGACAACCGGCATCGTCACTGCCACCCTGGATATGACATTCATGAATCATAAAGGGGACGGCCTCAGGATGCTCGGCCAATCCGACATGAGCATCAATGGTCCGGCCTCGGGAAGTTATACCGTGATGGAAGGCTACGGCAAACTTGCCGGCGCTACGGGTAACCTGAACACAAAAGGGAAGTTGGACCCGGCTACCATTACGGCTGAATTTGAAGTGTACGGCAAAATCACCGTCCCGAAATAAGCCTTTAAACCCCTATCAGGCGATCCTGACCTGATCACGCAGAGGAGCACAAGGAAGCGCGGAGTTTTCAGAGTTTATCTCGAAGCTGCTCGGTGCTTCTCCGTGCCCCTTTGTTCGATTAGGAGTTGCAAATGAGGAATGAGGAATGAGGAGTTAGGAAATCATTACGAATAATTAAATCCAAGGAGAAATGATGTCTACCCCTTGTTAGGTAAGGCCAGCCTGATCGTGTTCCGGAGAAAAAAGCTCCCGCGGCAACCCATCAAATGGTTTTGCAATCAAGCAGAATAAAAGCAGCCACCTCGTCTGCTTCAGGATTCAGGTAATCAGCGTTTTCAATATGGATGTCAAATACAAATTCTGCACGGCATCGCGGAGGATATTCCGGGCAACTTGCAAAACTGGAATAGGTAAGTGTTTTTCGATCGAGATAGATAAATTCTGCATCTTCAGGCTTCCTGTAATAAAACCTCAAATGGATTTTATCTTTCTCGTTGTTCATATGAAATCCATACGTATAGCCCAGCCCGCATTTTTCGACATATCCCGTTTTATCTGCACTGCAAACGTAATAAAACTGATCACTGTTCTTTCCACCACAGTGTTCCTTGTAAAACTCAATCCTCACGACAAGGTTTCCCTTATACTCATAATCATTCATGCTTTCATTGAACCAACCTACCGTACCTGAAATGATCAAATCAAAATTGATCTCCGGTTTCTTCGTTTCCTCGCATGCATCTGCATCAAACAGACCACATCCGTAAAACAACAGCATATACCCGGTAATGAGGAAAAAGACCAGCTTTCTCATTTTTCCAAATTCATATGACAGCGTATTCGATAGAATAAAAATGGGTGGCTATCTTTTTGATTGTCAATGACGATCGTCAAATTCTGTTGTGATCTTCCTCCATCCTGCGC
>JARQTN010000029.1:0-4370 GCA_029976695.1 Lewinellaceae bacterium | reverse complement strand
TTTTTCCTGCTCGGTGACGGGACGCCCGCCTACATGGTGCGTCACAATGGCACGACAGTGATCAACACATCGACATTCGGTTTTGAATTTCAGGGACAACCTGATCTCGGCGCTGGCTTGGAAATTACCGAAGCAGTGGCCTTCTCTGCCGATGAGGAGTGGGAAATGCCCTGGGGCGAACAACGCACAGTCCGCAACCACTACAACGGGATTCTCATCATGATGAAGGAGAAGAATGCGCCGCACCGCAAATGGCACATTGAATTCAAGGTATATAACGACGGGCTTGGTTTCAGGCATGCATTCCCGGAACAGGAAGGCATGGATACCGCGATCATCATGGAGGAAAACACTGAATTTCAGCTTGCAGGCGACCACACCTGCTGGTGGATTCCCGGCGACTGGGACATCTACGAACACCTGTACAAAACCACCCGCTTTTCAGAGATCGATGCAACAGCACTGCGCGACCACCCGAACCTGGCACAGACTTACATTCCGCACAATGCGGTCAACACGCCGGTCACCATGCGCTCGGCCGAAGGGCTGCATTTGAGTTTTCATGAAGCCAACCTCACTGATTATGCAGGCATGACACTGGGTGTGGATCCCGAAAACCTGAAAATGAAAAGCATCCTGGTCGGGTCGGACCGGCTTGGATATAAAGTCAAAAGGAGTGTCCCATTTGAAACGCCCTGGCGCACGATCCAGATCGCGAAAAAGGCGAAGGACCTGATCGCTTCAAAACTGATCGTCAATCTGAACGAACCCAACAGGATCGGGGACGTCAGCTGGTTCAAGCCGATGAAATACATGGGCATCTGGTGGGAAATGCACCTCGGCGTATCCACCTGGGCAATGGAAGGCGGCCGGCACGGGGCCACGACGGAAAAAGCTAAGGCATATATCGATTTTGCGGCTGACCATGGGATTGGCGGCCTGCTTGTCGAGGGATGGAACACTGGCTGGGAGCGCTGGATCGGCTTCGAGGACCGGGAGGGCGTATTCGATTTCGTAACTCCCTACCCGGACTACGACCTCGAGGAGGTAGTGCGCTATGGCAGGGAGAAAGGCGTGGAGCTGATCATGCACCATGAAACATCCGCCGCACCCCGGACTTATGACCAGCAACTGGACACCGCGTATGCCCTGATGAAACGGTTGGGCATCCATTCAGTCAAAACCGGGTACGTCGGCAAGATCATCCCGAAAGGCGAGTACCACCACGGCCAATGGATGGTCAACCATTACCGCCGCGTCCTCGAGCAGGGTGCAAAATACAAGGTGGCCATCAATGCACACGAGCCGATCAAGGCAACAGGCATCCGCCGCACCCTGCCCAATGCCATCTCGCGCGAGGGATTGCGCGGGCAGGAATTCAATGCCTTCTCAGTGGAAGGAGGAAACCCGCCTGAGCACCTGCCGATCGTGGCTTTCACGCGCATGCTTGCGGGGCCGATCGATTTCACGCCAGGAGCATTCAACATCAAGCTGCCGCAAAAACCGGACAACCAGGTCAAGACGACCCTCGCCCAGCAACTGGCCCTGTATGTCGTCATTTACAGCCCGATCCAGATGGCGTGCGACCTGCTGGACAATTATATAGACCAGCCGGCATTCCAGTTCATCAGCGAAGTCGGAGTCGACTGGGAACAAACGGTCGTCCTTGATGGTGAGGTCGGTGATTTCGTGACCATTGCCCGCCAGGAACGGGGCACTGACGACTGGTTTCTGGGCAGCATCACGGATGAAAACCCGCGTGATATTGCCGTCAACTTTGATTTCCTGGGTGATGGAAAAGAATATATCGCCACCATCTACCGCGACGGTCCAAGGGCCCACTGGAAGGATAACCCGGCAAGCCTGGAGATCGAGCAGGTACTCGTCACGAACGAAACGAAAAAAGTCTTCCACCTGGCCCCTGGTGGAGGTATTGCCATATCACTTATCGCACAGAAATAGTAACGGCTGCTATAGTTGCCGTAGATGAATTCTATAAAATTTAAAACCCAACCTTTGACAAAATACAATCTTCTTTTCTACTTCATCCTGGCCGGTATTATGATCCTGAATGCATGTAAGCCTGATGAGGAAAGGCCTTTGAATCCGAATGGAGACTCCGAACTTGCTGTCCTGATGCGCGACATGTATGAGGAAGCACTGCAAGCAAAGAAAGCTCTTGAGAAAGGGAAAAAACCGGTACTCAAACTGGATCACAAGGCGATCCTTACGGCGGAAGCGACAAAACCGGAAGAAGTATCCACACCGGAATACAAAGCTTACGCCCGCGCTTACATGTTTTCCATCCGGCAATTACAAACCAATATGTACGGAGATCCCTGGAAGGCATATGACAAAATGGTCGGGACCTGCACTGCATGCCATCAAATGTCATGTCCAGGTCCGCTGGAGCGGATCAAAAAACTGAAACGAACAGAATAAAAATCCTTTACCATGAAATTCCTGCTTCTTCTCCTTCTGTCCATTGCTGGCACAATCTGTTACGGGCAAGGGGATACCTATGATCTCGTCATCCGGAACGTCGGACTGTTCGACGGGGAAAATGACCGGGGCGTGGTTAATATTGCCCTCCGCAAGGAGCACGTAACTGCAATCACAGCTGATCCTCTCGAGGGAAAAACCGTCATTGACGGCACAGGCAAATATCTGATCCCCGGTATGGTCAATGCACATGTCCATGCCTCTGAGCCGGGCCACCTGAAAGAAGGTTATCCACTGGGCATCCTGGCCAATCTGAACATGCATACGGGCCTCGAGCAAAGGGAAGTGGAATGGAAAAAGATTGCCCGTGACTCCGCAGGTTACGCCTTCCTTTACGGTGCGGGGCATGCATGCACCGTTCCCGGCGGCCATCCGACTCAGTTCAGCCCGGACATGGAAACGATCGATGGCACCCTTTCAATCAAGGAGTGGGTAGACAACCGCATCGCCAACGGCGCGGACTACATCAAGATCATCCGCGAAAACCATCCGTGGCTGGAATATCCCGGGCAGCCCACATTGACCTATGACCAGATCAGGGAGGCCATCGCGTATGCGCACCAGTTGGGATATAAGGCGGTCGTGCATGCTACCCAGGCAAAAGACTTCGTCGAGATCGCGAAGTTCAAGCCGGACGGGTTTGTCCACATGTGGGATTTCAGGGCAAATTCGGACATTTCTGAAGAGGATTACAAGGCGATCGCAAACAGCGGCACCTTTATCATCCCGACCTCAGGCATAGCACTCAAGGAGCCGCCGCCATTCATGAAACCCTTCATCGAGAAGTCCATGATCCCGCTCGAACAGCGTTTGGAGGTCATCCGGAAATATCATGAATTGGGCATTTTGATCGTGGCCGGAACAGATGCACAAGACGGCCAAATGAACTTCGGGGACGACTTCTACCTGGAACTCGAAGTCTACCAAAAGGCAGGCCTCTCTAACCTCGAAGTCCTGCGCACGGCCACAGGAAATGCGGCAAAAGCATTTGACCTGCCTGTCGGCATGCTCAAGGTGGGCGGTAAAGCCAATATGGTGCTCCTCGATGGCAACCCGATAGAGGACCTGGAGAATCTGAAAAACGTAGAGCAGGTCTGGAAAAACGGGAAAACGGAATAAAATGATCTTTTAAAATTGAAGGACTTAAAAAAGAAGAGCTTATATGACAGACAGATTAAAATATAAGAAGTTTATTGGCTCAGTACATTACTCAGCAGAAGACGAAGTTTTCTATGGGAAAATTGAAGGCATAAGTGATTTGGTCACGTTCGAAGGAAATACTGTCCGCAAACTTAAAAAGTCATTTGAAGAGGCTGTAAAGGATTATCTGGAATTGTGCGAAGAAACCGGCAAACAGATCTTTAAATCGTTCAAAGGAAGTTTTAATGTCCGGGTTAATCCTGAATTACATTCCAAAGCGTATGAATTGGCTTTAATGGAAGGCAAAACCTTGAACCAGTTTATGAAAGAAGCTATCGAATTAAAAATCAAAACGGAAAGTGCCGGCTGAATAAATCAGTTCGTGATACATATCAGATCAATGGTGATCATGCATTCATTCATCAAAAAGACCATTTCTCATTGAGACCAAACAGGAACCCAAGAGAGGGCTGGGATGACGCATTCAAGCGAATGCATGAAGAAGGAGATGATGAATTATTGATAGATGACATCTTTGAGGATGAACATATCGAGGAATGGACGCAAGGCAATACCAAATCGCAATCGTGAATCCGGATTCGACGATTGGGAGTGAGATAAACAATCCTGTTCTTGAATGATTATTTCACCTGATGAAATCAATCATTTTCAATCGGAACCCAAAAAGAAAATGCAATCTTTAGCAGGATGATCAGCTGATACCCCAA
>JARQTN010000028.1:2042-9097 GCA_029976695.1 Lewinellaceae bacterium | reverse complement strand
TCAATCTAAATTAGGGAAACAAATATAAACGGGGGTGATCCCGGTTACGAACCTGTGGCATTATACAAAGGCACGTTGGACACGGGCAGGATACTATTCACACTATTTCCGAAGTTGCAGAAACTGGTCCTTTTTCCGCCTGGAAAGAGGGACTGAGGAACCGTCCTTGAGTTGCAATGTCGCATCCTGCTTATCCATCCTGATCACAAATTGCATGTTTACAAGATGCGACTGGTGGCTGCGGAAGAAGCCGTACTCCCTGAGGATATCATCATAGATCTTCAAATGCTTGCTTGCCATAATTTTCCTGCCGTCCTTCATGAAAAAGGTGGTATATCCGCCGCTGGATTCCAGCCTGATGATTTCGAAAACCCGAAGGAAATCGATCGAATCCTCGCTAGTGACCGTAATCGAGGGATCGTGCGCGTTGAATGCCAGCAGGTTTTGAAGAGCAGGCGTTTGATGGCCCCTGTCGTTTTTCCACCGCTCCCGCACCCGTGCGACGCTCGTTTTCAATTCTGAAAGGTCAATGGGTTTCAAAAGGTAATCAATCGCATTAAACCGGAATGCCTTGATCGCATATTCATCATATGCCGTTGTGAAAATGACGAAAAAGTCCATATCCGCCAGCTGATTGAGGATCTCGAAACTCGTACCCTCCCGGAGCTGGATATCGAGGAAAAGCAGGTCCGGAAGGGTATCCCTGACCACACGAACACCCCCGCTGATATCCTCTGCCTGGCCGACGATTTCGATATCCTTGCAATACCTCGTGAGCAGGTTAAACAGGAACTTCCTGCTGCGTTGTTCATCATCTACAATGACAGTCCGAATCATGAGACTTGCATTTTCATAGGAATTTTCAATTCGACCCTTGTTCCTGCCGGCTCTTCTCCATCATAGAGGTCAATGATCCTGATGAGATCATCCACATCCCGGTGGGTCAGGATTGCCATGCGCTCCCTGGCCAGATCCATGCCCACAGAGTCCTTTTTCCTGCCCCGGTTGATGACGGCAGATCTTTCCCTGCCTATGCCGTTATCCTCGATCACGCAAAAAAGATGGTCCCCTTTATCCCTGATCTCAATCTTCAGGTGCCCACCTTCCTTGTTGTGGGCAAGGCCATGATGGATGGCATTTTCAATAAAAGGCTGAAAAAGGAGTGCCTGGATCTCAATATCGTCACTCTGAATGGATTCATCGACGATCAATGCGTACGTATATTGATCACCCAGCCGGAGGAATTCAAGTTGCAGATAGTTTTCAAGCAATTCCAGCTCGGTACTGAACCTTGTTGTCGACCTCCTTGAATTATGCAGTACGCCCCTCAGCAATTTGCTGAATTTGTTCAGGTACAGGATTGCCTTTTCTTCCTTGTCCTCTGTGATCAGGTGCTGGATCGATGTCAGCGCATTGAATACAAAATGCGGATTCATCTGTGCCCGGAGTGCCTGTTTTTCCAGTGTCAGCAGGCGCATGTTCAGCATTGCCTCCTTTTTCATATCCCTGATCCGCTTCCTGTTGAAATACAACCCCAGTGCAACAAGGATCGCCGTCAGTGCAACCCATGTACTTTTTCGTCTAAAAAACGGCGTGCTGATATGCACCCGGTACGCCCGGGGCGTTGTCCAGTTCTCATTGTCATTCGAGGACATGATCTGGAATGTATAGTCCCCTCCGGTCAGAAGCGTGTACACAACAGATGTGTTCTGAATGCCTGTTTCCGTCCAGTTCTCCTCAAGGTCAGTGAGGCGGTAACGGAACCGGATCGATTCCGGCTTCGTAAACCCGATGGCAGAAAAATCAAACCGGATATTGTTCTCCTTGGATTTGAGGTTCAGCGATTTTTTCAGGAACAGGTTCGTATCCACTTCATACTGCAAACCATTGATATAAACGCCCTCAACGAAAGCTTCGGGGAGTTCTGTATTCTTGATGACCGCGCCGGGGCTAAATAAGGAATAAGCACCACGTGAACCGACCACCACATCAGGGCCGATCATATCGATTTGCTCAAAACCATACCGTCCCGGATCATGTGTGCCATCGCTCGCCTGCCACGATTCATCCTTGGATGAAACCCCGCGGGACCTGAAAAAATCACCCCATGGGGTAACGCCCCAAATCTCATTGCTTTCATCTACCACTATTTCGATAAAATTCCGGTCGCTCACCTTTTCAACCAAAATTTCTGGCAGTGCGCGTTTGTCCACACGATATACCCCGTATTGCAGGGCAAACCAGAGGTACTGCTCCGTTTCGAAAATGTCCTGTACATTCTCGATTATTTTTCCATCCCGGAATGAGGGTGCGAGGTTGAGTGTGGTGTCCCCTTTTAATTGAACGATCACGAATTCCCTCCAGCAACCCCACAAATTCCCGTCCATATCACAGTGCACAAAATCCCCCCTGTTTTTCAATGCCTCTGCAATTTCCCCATTGAATGGCATCGTATAAGGGGTCAAAGCCCCCTGGTATCCATTGGTCCGGAAAAGCCCGTTAAAGCTGCTGAGTAAAATAAAGGAACCATCAGGCATCCGGGTAAAATGGGTGAAATTACCGGGCCCTCCGGCGATCTGGTCATTCCACCGGCGCAGCATCGGTTTATCGGGGGGCAGAAAATAGAGACCTGATTCCTCCAAATACCAGAGGGTGTCCCGGTGTAGCTGGATATCCCGCCCTTTCATCACACTGTATGATGGCCTGGAAACGGGCGGGATAATCTGCCATTTCTCGGTTTCCAGATCATAGGCATACAAACCATCGCTCACCAGGTTGCAGAAATAGAGCATATTCCTTTCAGGGTCCGCGATCACTTTTTGCGGGATTTCCCATAGCTCGCCATCGAAGTATGGATTTTCGATCACCTGGAACTGCTTTTTTAATGTATCAACCAATCTCAGGCCGTCATCCCGACCCATCCAGATGCGGTTTTCTGTATCAATATACATCGGCGGGTGTTCAAAGATCCTTGCATTATTGCCGTTATTTTCGCGGTACACGATCTTTTCTTCCTCAAAATCATAGACAGCTGCCCCTTTTGTCGAACTCACCCAGACGCGGGATTCATTTATTGGGAGGATATCAAGCACCCGGTCCAGGCTCAGGATCCCGTCATTCAGCTTCTTATCCTGGATAAAGTACTGATCGTAGGACTGGTCTTCCTTTGACCAGTCAAGAAACCCGGCAAACCATGTCCCAAGAATGAGCCTGTTGCCGCTTGGATAAATCGCCGTAATGATGTTGATGCCTTCCTGGAGGTTTTCCTCTTCGATATCGAATGTATGGACCTGTTGTGTTTTTGCCCCCCAGTCATACCTGATCAGTCCCTTTCTTGACGTGCCCAACCACAGAACGGAATCCTGTTGGTCATCCGGCACAACCGCCGTAAGGATGTAAGGGCTCCCGCCTTCATCCTGCAACGCCTCGAATTCAATCTGCCCGGAAGCTATATGGCAAATACCCAGTCCCTTCTGGGTCGCAAGCAAGATGGTGGAATCATTAAATACGGACCCATTGTGGATATTGTTCGGCATGACTGAAAAATCACCCAGCCTGATCAGTTCGGACCTGTCTTCAAGATACCAGTAACGGGTAATGCCCCTTGTATGGATAAAAATGAGCTGGTCCTGGTCAGCCAGGTGAATGCATCGACGCGTATTGCCATTGAAATAGTGTTTCAGGTGCACACCGTCAAACCGGAAGGTGCCATTTGTGGCCCCGATCCAGACAAACCCCAGGTTATCCTCCGTGATATCATGGATCCTTTCTTCATCCAGTGCAGAAGCCGAACTGAAGCGCGCATGGTTTTTCAGGTTCTGCTGCCCAATGGCAAAGCAAACCGAAAATCCGGCCAGGAAGCAGGTGAGTCCATATATGCGCCAATTGAAGATCATGCATTGTATCGGTCGATCATAGCGTCAAGTTATAAAATCCAGTACTTTCCCGGTCACTTGCTGGTTTTTCAGGTTGTGCCCCAACCCGAAAGTGGGATGGTAGCGGATATCCGGATAGGTGTTCAGGATGTCGATTACCTCGGATGAGGGCACGATCCGGTCATCGCGGTCATACACAAGCATGCTCTGGCAAGGCAGGTTGCTGAGGTGTTTGGTCACACTGAAATAGGCAAGGTCCTTTCCGGCATATTCAGGGATCCATTCAGAGACCCCGCGGATCACCTGGTCTCCGATGCCGATGCACATGGAGAATTTTTCCAGCAGTGTTTGGCACGCATTGAATGTACTGAGCAATGCAATCCTGAAGGGACGGTCCACCTTGCACTGACTCAATGCGATCACACTGCACATGGCGCCGATTGAATGACTGATCACAGCATGCATTTTCCGCCTCTGCTGGAAAACAAGCTGCAGGGCCGAAATATATTCAGGGATGGACATCAACCGGCCGGGGGAAGTGCCATGTCCGGGGGCATCTACCACAATGGCCTTGTAGCCCCTTTCGACCAATACTTCCACATATTGTTTCCATCGGTATCCGGCTGAGGCCCAACCATGGATCAGATAGACTTCCGGCCCTTTACCAAAGGAATACATATGGAACGGCCTCTTGCCCAAAAAGAGCACTTCCCGGCGGCCTTTCGCATAAAATGCTGAATCTTCGGGACGAAGGCGCCTTTTGATCGAAACGGAGAGCAGCAGCATGGTCAGCCGGTATGCTGTCTTTGGCGTTACGCGATACATGGCGTTGATCAACCTCGAAAGGTATATGATCTGCCTGGGAAAAAATTTGCGCCTCAGCATTTCGAAGTGCATCGCTTCGTACTGTTCCTCCAGTTCAAAAGCATGCTCTAACCGAATGATCCGTTCATTCATTTTTTCCGTTTTGGGATGAAAGAATAAGCAAGCGAAAACCAGGTGCGGGCATTGTCCCTGTAATAACCGAAAAACCCCCTGTCTTTTCCCCCGAGGAGTTCAGTTCCGCCACTGAGGTGCAAAGCATCCGTGATTTTCCAGGTGATGCCGGGCCTGAAGTAATAGCCCGCTGTTTCAAGTTCGGCAAGCGCTGTCAATTCGATGGAAACGGCATAATTCAGCCGGTAAGCGATTCGCGTCAGGAGTGTGTTGCGAAACACATGGTCGAGGTCATTGGGTGCATAGTGGATGTCCTGTGTATTAAATGTGTAGATGTACTGGAACAATAGCTTCAGCTGCTTTTCCGGCTGGTCGAAAAGAAAGACCCGGTCCGTGCCCAGCGTCAGGGTATAAAAAGGTGAGGGCTCGGGCTCATGCATTTCATTCATCATGCGGCTGCGCGTGTGGGCAAATTCAAACCATCCGTTCCAGTCACCGAAATAGGTTTTCAACCGGGTGGACAGGATCGACATGTTGTGGTAGACCAGTTCCAGCCTGTAGTCCATGCTGGTTTCGGATACGGGATCACCCAGGAGGAGCCTGTACAAGGGGATGTCGTTATAGCCGTGAAATGCATTTACTGCCCATTCAACCTTGCCCAATTGCAGGGCAGTTTCCAGCCCGAACTGGTATCCGTCCGACTGATCGGACCGCTCTGATCCCTGGTAAAGCAACTGAACCAACTGGCTGCCGCCGGGGCCCAGTCCAATTTCTGCAGGCAGGTCGATCCACCTGTTCCCCGTGAGGTAAAGCTCCGAGGGCCTGAAAAATGGCGAAAGCGTCATCCGGAAAGTGAATGAATTGGATACATATCCCCCGTGCAATGCCCAAATACCGATTTCCTCATCCTTTGTATCCAGAAAGTCATAATACCGATACCGGTTGGGCAAGCCGGAAGGGCTCCATCCGGGCAAATTTCCCCAATCGACAATTTGTTTTCCTGCGCGGAAGATGAACCTCTTCTTTCGGTATGCCGCAAACAATTCGCGTATGGCAAAAAACATCCTGTCCGGGACCTGGCCGATATTGCCCTGTATGTTCGTTGAAAATGAAAGGTGATCTGATACCTGGAATTTTACCTCCGCGTTGGTCTTCCACTCCGTTTGCCAGTTGCCAACCTGATTCCGCTTTTCCAGATAATGAAATGATTCAAGTTCTGTATCTGCTTTCCATTTGATCCTGTCCGCAAAGCTGTCCTGGGCCTCCAGTGAAAGCCAGCCGAACACGATCAATATCAATATGCAACTGTAAATCCGGTGCAATGCAGCAATCTTTATTCCGACTCCAGAGAAGCCCTGGTAAAAAGGTCCTTGCTCATATCACCGGTCGACTGCATGTCAAAATACCGGACTTCCGTCAAGTTGCCCGTTTGCAGATTGCGCATCACGATCCTGCCGGGTTTCAATAATTCGGCGCCCTCCACCTGCTGAAATGCATATGCATGATATTCCTTCAGGGGCTCGCCCTTTTTATCATAGAAAACCGTCTTTACATTCTGCAGCGTACCCTGGTCGATCCACATCTCACGGAATTTGTACCCGCTGTTCCGGACCAGTTCCGGGTCCGAAGGTTCAGCCGTCACCCTGAAACAGGCTTTCCCGTCAATCATTTCATCCCCGGTATATGTGTAGGCGTATTTCTCCAAAGGCTCTGAAAGGTAATTGCTCAGGTCTTCGTAGGTCATTTCGGTACCCATAAAGCGATTGGTCTTTTTGCTCGGGGAGATTCTCCTGGCATTGCCCAATGCAGGGAGGTAGAGCCATTGCTCATCCTCAGAACCATCCTGCTGGATGGTCAGGGTAGCGGTGCCGGCGACATCCGCAGGAGCGTTGAACCTCAGAAGGAGGTTGTAGGTATTTTCCCCAAGGTCATTTTTAAGGATGAACTGTTCCATCTCCCGTTCCTGCACGCGTCCTTTTTTACTCTTGTTTTCATAGACAATGACACTCCTGAGGCTCTCCGTGCGTGTGGCATCCTGGTACTTTTGCATAATCTCAAGTCCGGTCTGTCCGGAAACAGGCCCCGCTGTAAAGGCGATACACCATATGAGGACCATAAATTGAATCGTGTGTGTTTTCATATTGTTTCTTTTGAGATTTCATGAATGATTTGGCCCTGCTGTCTGCTTCGGGCCCGGGCTGAAAGGGAGAACAGGCCGGGATACATGACCATCGTATTCATAAA
>JARQTN010000028.1:0-1942 GCA_029976695.1 Lewinellaceae bacterium | reverse complement strand
AAGATCATGAGCAGTGAAGCGGCGATGGGGACAATGGTCAGGAGGCCCTTCCTGAAAGACCTGAGGAGGAGTGAACAGGTCACCAGGACGAAGAGAATCGCAAGGATAATATTCTGGATCTTCCCCCGAACAATGTATTCCCCCAATGCGATCCGGTTGACCACATCACCGCCCAGGGCCAGCCCTTCCAGTTCCGGATTGAAGATCCGGGCATAAAGTGATTTGATCGAGCGGTACAATTCCCGGTGATCTTCAGGGTTGGATGATTTGATGAAGGTCTGCAGCCTTGCCCGGTGAAACCCTTCATCAAAGAGGGTGTACAGGTCACCAGGGTCCGCGGACATTTCATACAGCATCAGGTATTGCGAGATCTCCGCTGAAGAGAGCCCGTCTTCTCCTGCCGACTGAACCGGGTTGAAGTTTTCCTTCAGGAGATTGACAATGTCAATAAAGGAATGCACACTCCCAACGTGCGGCAATTTGGAAATTTCATTCTGAAAGCTGTGTAGCCGCTCAAAGAATGCTTCGTCCTTGATGCTGCCATCGTCTCCCGCTTCCACCATAACATCCATAATGCGCGCCCCGCTCAAATGATCATTGAACGCATTACTGGCGATGCGACTTGGATGCGATGACGGAAAAAATTTGGTGTAATCATCACCTGTCTGGATCCTGAGCAAGCTGGCCACACATAGAGGCAGGATGATGGCATAGCCGAGGATAACCCCCCATTGATGCGTTGCCGCCCAGCTCGTAATCGAGTCCAGCCATTTGCGCAGCACCGGAAATGACCCCCGCTTTTTTCGCTGCAGTTTCAGGAGTACTGAAACCGACGGAAGCAAGGTCAGGCAGATCAAAGTGGCAAACAGGAATCCGGCCGCACCGATGATCCCGAACTCCCTGAGTGAAGTGATCCGGAAGATGAGCAGGCTTGCAGATCCCAGGGCTGAGGTGAGGCCGGTGATCAGAATAGGCTTTGCGATCCTGTTCAGTGTTTTTTCAACCGCCTCCACAGAAGTCTCTGATTCATCGGCATAGATGTAATAGCTGTTCATAAAGTGAATGCCATAGGAACTGGCGACAGCAACCATGATCACGGGAAGCGCATTTGAGACTACAGTCACCGGGAGGCCCGCAAATCCCATGAACCCCATGGTCCAGACAATGCACACGATCACCATGATTGCCGGGAGCAGCGTGCCCCGCAACTTCCTGAAACAATGGAAGAATCCGAAGAACACAAGCAGGATGGCGATCGGGATAAACCTGCGTGAATCACTACTGATCCCTTCCTGAACATCCTCAACCAGTATTGGGGCACCGGACAAGTGGAGTTTTTCCGGTCCTTCATAAGCGGCAAGCAGTTCCCTGGCTTCCTCCAGCACAACATCACCCTTAAAGTCGTCCTCCAGGTGGGCGGAAATCACGGTGAAATTACCCGAGGTGGATACAAACTTTCCGTCAATCGACTGGTTTGCCCGGATATCCGATTCCAGCTTTCTCAGATCGGAAGCACGCGTGGGAATCGTATCCAAAAAGCCATCGAGGCCAACGCCCCAGTCACGCTTCTGTACATTCTTCAGGGTGGCGAGGCTCTTTACTTCATCTGGCAGTACATAGGTCAATCCTTCGATCTCCGATGTCAGGTCTTTGATCTTTTGCAATGTGGCGGGGTTGAATATCGATTCTGTCTCGATCCCAACCAAAAGGGTGGGACGCTCGTCAAAGTGTTCCGTTACGAGATTGAACTCAGCCGTGATGGGATCATTTTCCGGGAGCTCACCATCAAAATTGAATCTTGTCTGCAGTTTCGTGAGTCCGTAACCGAAAAACGCGGTACCGAGGAGGAGGAAAACAAGCGTGTATACAGGCTTTCGGGTAGTTGCTTTCAGGATCAGTGAAATCATGGATCGTGCTTTCTTCTATCCGAAAATAGCACGAT
>JARQTN010000027.1:6931-9170 GCA_029976695.1 Lewinellaceae bacterium | reverse complement strand
TGGTCTGCGGCTACGCGTTTGAGCCGGCAGATCGCCACGGGCTCCTCATCGATCCTGCCCCGCCTGCAGGCCGGTTCGCAGGGCCGGTCACAGGTTCGGCCCAGGATGCCGGGGAATACGTTGGATTCCCAGTTGATCATATAGGCCTCGGTGTACTTCTTTTCAGCGATCAGGCGGATGTATTCCGGTACCGGGGTATGCGCCGGGCACGCATACTGGCAGTCGATGACCTTGTGGAAATACTCCGGGTCGTCCGTATTTGTAGGTTTCACGAATTGGGAGTTTAGTGATTTACAATGCCTGGATATCTCGTTGCCTTAAAGCTAACGCATGGAAAGATATAGGAATTTTTGTGATCCGGAAAAATTGCCAATGAAAAATATGCCTTTTTGGCAAATGGCAAAAGATTCTATCATGAATAAGCCAAAATGTCCAACAATAAACTCCGGTATCAGAATGCCTTCACTGCACGGACATTGTATGTGGTCGTCTTCACCCGGTAACTTCCGAATCCGCCATAGAAGGTGTAGGGGAAAGCGTAGGTCGCATTACCCTCCGTACTGCTCCAATAGTAAGCAGAATTGGAAAGCAATGCGCCACCAGCTGCATTCAGTCCCTGGTTGGCATGGTAACGGTTGTTCCACAGCAGGCTCAGTTCGTCGATTGATGGAAGGTACCAGTCTTCACCAAGTCCTTTGACCCAGTCTACGGCCGGGCTCCCGGTGATCAATCCTGTGTTGTATGTCCCGTCCCATGACCTGTCGGCCTGTGTCAGGCTTGGGGTGCTCTGCCATTGTGCAGACGTTTCGGTTTTTGAAACGATCAGCCCGTGTTGTGCACCATTGCGATCGCGATAAATATAAAAGACAATACCTCCGAGGGTATCTTGTCCCAGGTAGAAATGATCGGGATCGATGCTGCTGCTGATGGTGTCTCCATTGATCTGGATACCAGGACCGGCAATGATGGTATCCACACTGCTCCTGATGGTATCTCCATTGATGTGTATGCCAGGACCGGCAATGAGCGGATCTTGTTTGCCATTCCAGGATGCTGTATCATTTGCTGTGAGCCCTGCTGCCAATGATGCCCCGAAAACCGGATCTGTTTCGGCCGGGGGTTCCGACACAGTTTGTGCAGTTTCTGCATATTCCGCGGATGTTGCATGCAAGGCATAGGGCACGCTGAGCAGCTGACTGATGCCGGTGACGCTGTAATTCGTGCCACCCTCGGGATCAGTTTCGGTTTTGATGAAGTAAGGCCCGTTTGCCCAGTCAATCGAGGAGAATTCACCGGATGAGATTCCTGTGCCGATTTCGATCGTGACGAGGCCATTGATATTTGTTTCCGCTGTATGTGATTCCACATACACTGCCATGCCGTCTGCTGCCCCCTGCAGGATGCTGACCTGCATGCCGATTTCCTGGCTCTGGACAAGGAGCCCGTTTGCATTCCGGATGACAGCCTGGTAATTCATCATTTCTGGGGACTGTCCAAACAGGGTTGTTGCTGCGAGTACAACTACGCATATGGTAATGAGTTTTCTCATGATCATTTTCTTAATTTTTAATGATTTTAAATGTCTTCAGTTCACCTTTCCCTTTCATGATTTGCAGGAAATAGGATGAGGCGGGCATATGATGCAGATCAATCCGGGTCAGGTGATCCACAATCGGTGCTGAATGCAGTGCCTTTCCATGGGTGTCAATAAGCTGGTAGCGTAAATCCTGGAGTGATTCGGATTTCACCTGGAGTTGCAAAACTTCTGATACAGGGTTTGGAAACAGCGTCGCTGAGAGGCTGATGCCTTTTGTGTCTTCGGTGCCTGTGGTCCCCAGGATTTCAAAGGGCTGCTGTACGCCTTCGGCAACCGAGGCATCCGGTCCGATATGGGTTTGGTAGACCACCTGGCCGATGGTATGACTGACGGATCCCCCGTTTCCGGAGGCATTTCCCCCTGCTGCACTGACGCTTTCCTGAGCATCTGCCTGGATCGTCAATGCTGCTGCGGTGATGATCAGCAAACTGAATTTGAGTTGTTTGTATCGCATGATTTTACTTGAATTTAGTATCGATAGAGGAGTGAATTTATGCCTTTTTCCACGCTATTTGTTGGGATTAAAGATATTATTTTTATTTGTTATATGATTAAAATCTAATCGTTTCGTGTACGAATGGATCGGCACTTCGACTCGTACTGACGCTCGGCTCCGCCTCGGTCAGCACTCGCTCAGACAAA
>JARQTN010000027.1:0-6831 GCA_029976695.1 Lewinellaceae bacterium | reverse complement strand
ACGGATATGATGCTGAAAGATCTTCTCACCATGAGTGAGTGCTTACTTCGACTCGGAATAGTCGCTGCGCATCCTATTCCTCGCTCAGTATGACAATGTGAACTTGATAACGATAATGATGAACGAACACCTTGTCACCCTGAGCGAGTGCTGACCGAGGCGGACACGAGCGGAGCGAAGTCGTCAGCCGAGCGTCAGTGCGAGTCGAAGGGACAGGCGGCCATAAACTCCCCCATTTCGACCGAGGGAAAGGGGATGATGACGAAGGAAATCAACCCCTTGACCGAGTGGAGAAATCTTTCTCCAAGACCATTGGACCAAACTTATTTCAACTTGAAATCAATCGTGATCGTCCCGCACTGCTTTTCCACATCATCGCTGGGCGTGAATTTGAATTTCCGTGCGCTCTTTTCAGCAAGAGCACGCAGGTCGGAGTCTGTTGTGGTGGAACCCTTTTGGGTATAGTTGGCGGAAATGACGTTCCCTGCCTGGTCGACACAAACGTTGACTACAACGGTGCCTGTCTTCTGGGAATGGTCCTGGACCTTTGGCTCGAAAAGCACGCCCCTGTCCCCGAGACCGCCGCCCACCATGCCGCTGCCGGTGCTCAGCCCAACCAGCGCCTGGGCATTCGGATCGCCGTTTGGGTCACCCTGATTGCCGGGAGTGCCCGTATTGCCTTTGCCGCCGCCGCCGAGCAGGTCGCTGTATTGCTTTTTTGATTTTTCGAATGCAGCTTTTTTCGCAGCTTCCTCAGCAGCCTTTTGCCGGGCGATTTCGGCGAGCCGCTCACGCTCTTTTTGGGCCTCGATCTCTTGTTGCCTCCGCTCCTCCTCCTTTTGCTTCTTCAGGGCGATCTCGGCAAGCTGCTCTGAAGTGAGGACCTCTTTTTGTTTTTCCACGGCTTTTGCCGACCTGGAAGCTTCGTTTACTTCCTCTTTCAGCTCTTCGGCAGTTTCCTCGGGCACGTTTTCCTTTACTTCTTCCCTGTTTTGCGTATCTGGCAGGTCATCACCCTGTCCCTGTTCAGGTTCGCCCAGGCTCACCAGGATGCCCTGCTGGCCGGGAGGCGGCACAGGGTAGCCGATAAAAGGAAGGATCAGCAGGATAAGCAGCAGGATATGCACGAGCACACTGGTGATCATTCCTTTTCTCTTGTTCTCCTTTTCTTCCTGTATCGAGACCAACGTATCCATCACTAATCTTTTTGAAGACACTTATTTTTCGGGCAGCAGGATCGCATTCAACCTGTAGCGCATGGCAGCATCCATCACGGCGACCACATGTTCGACAGGGACTTTCTTGTCCGGTGCGATCGTAAAGGTGCGCTGGTCCGCCGGCGCACGTCCCATCTTCCGCAATTCCCCCTCAATGGAAGCCAGGTTCACCTGCTTGCCGTTCCAAAGATATGTGCCGTTCTGCCGCACCTGCACCTCCGAAATCGCTTTACTCTCTTCTGTTTTTGCGGTGGACTGCCCCGGCAGTTTCAGGTTCAGGGCATTGGGAGCGACGAGCGATGAACTCAGCATGAAAAAGATCAGCAAAAGGAAAATGATGTCCGTTAATGACGACATGCTGAACTGCGCGTTTACCCTATTGTTTTTCTTAAGCCCCATGTATTATCCTTGTCTGGGTGAAGTCGCTAAAATGGCCTTGATCTTCAGTTTGCTCGCGATCGCCATCATCTTCGATACATGTTCAAAAGGTACACCTACTTCAGCCACGATCGTGAGGGTCGCATTCTCCTGGTTATCGGTTTCCGAGATGGCCTTTCTCACTTCTCTCTCCACTGCATTCTTTGAAATAGGCGTACCGTTCAGATAAAATTTTCCTGCCTTGTCAATGGTTACCGCGACGGATGTCGAAGCTACTGCCTTTGAATCGGACTTTGGAAGTTCGACATTCTGCAGCTTGACAAATGTCGCCGTCAGCATGAAGAAAATCAGCAACAGGAAGATGATGTCCGTCAATGACGACATGCTGAACTCCGCGCTGACCTTGCTCCTTTTCTTCAATCCCATTGCTTGCTTGCGATATCTTGTTTAAACGGCTGCGGGTTCCTGGAGCAGGTCCATGAACTCGACCGTTGTTTGTTCCATGTTGAAGACAACCTTGTCGACCCTCGATACAAGGAGGTTATAGCCGACAAATGCCATGATCCCGATCGCGAGGCCGAAAGCCGTTGTGATCAGGGCCTGGTAGATCCCTCCTGCCAGCACATCAGGGGTCACATTCTGCTCGGTGGCCATCTTATAGAAGGCCAGGATCATCCCCGTCACCGTGCCGAAGAAACCGATCATCGGCGCTGCCCCGGCAATGCTCGCCAGGCTGGAAAGGTTTTTTTCCAGTTTGTAGATCTCCAGGTTGCCCACATTCTCGATAGCCGCATCGATATCCCTGAGGGGTTTGCCAATCCGGAGGAGCCCCTTTTCCACCATCCGGGCTACTGGCGAATCCGTATTCTGGCAAAGCCCTTTTGCCCCGTCGATATTTCCGGCTTGCACGCTCGTGCGGATATTGTTCATAAAACTCTGGTCGATCTGGCTTGCTTTGGTAATGGTCAGGTACCGCTCAATGAAGATGTACATGGCGATGACGGAAAGCACCAAAAGGATCGCGACAATAATGACGCCCAGGGGACCGCCCGCAAGGATGAGGTCGATCAGCCCTTGCTTCGCCACCTCCGGTTCGGCAGCATCCTGGAAGAGATAGAATGTTTTCAGCATTGTTTTGAAGATTTACATAAAACTTTATCCTAAACGATAACGGAAATGAAATCAGTATCTTACCCCTGATTTTTCTTCCCTCAGCGGGTAAATATAAGGTTTTTTCTTAATTTGTTAACACCTGAAAATTAACCCCGGGAATTCATTTTTCTGAATTCCTGAAAACGAATACAGATCACTGGTCATTTTCTTTCGTTAACAGGCAGGAGTTTCTTTCCTTTGTTAAAGACAAGTACCAATTTATGAGAAGGATAAAAAAGGTTGCGGTCCTGGGTTCCGGCGTGATGGGATCCGGTATCGCCTGTCATTTTGCAAATGTCGGACTGGAAGTTTTGATGCTGGATATCCTCCCGAAGGATCTGCCCGCTGATGCAGCGAACGACAGGAAAGTTAGAAACAACATTGCCGATGAATCCTTGCAAAAGGCGATCAAATCAAAGCCGGCCCCGCTTTATGATGCGGCATTCGCCTCACGGATCACGACCGGAAATTTTGAGGATGATTTTGGAAAGGTAAATGAAGCAGACTGGATCATCGAAGTTGTCATCGAGCGGCTGGATATCAAAAAACAGGTGTTTGAAAAGGTGGACCAATACCGGAAAAAAGGGACATTGGTGACGACAAATACGAGCGGCATCCCGATCCACCTGATGCTGGATGGAAGGTCCGAGGATTTCCGAAAGCACTTCTGCGGTACGCATTTTTTCAATCCGCCGAGGTACCTCAGGCTCCTGGAGATCATCCCTACTCCGGAGACGGACCCGGAAGTGGTTGACTTCCTTGAAGATTACGGGACCCGGATACTCGGAAAGGAAACGGTCGTCTGCAAGGATACGCCCGCCTTCATCGCAAACCGCGTCGGTGTGTACAGTATGGCCAAACTTTTTCAGCTGACGACGAAATACGAGTTGCCCATTACCATCGTGGACAAGCTTACGGGGCCTGCGATCGGGAGGCCGAAAACCGGTACATTCCGGCTGGCAGATCTTGTGGGTCACGATACGGGGGTGAAAGTGATGCAGGGCATTCAGCAGAATTGCCCCGATGATGAACAGGCTGCCGCATTCGAAGTGCCGGGGTATATGCAGTTCCTGCTGGATAAGGATTTTCTTGGGAACAAGAGCGGCCAGGGATTTTACAAAAGGCTGAAGGAAAAGGACGAGAAGGGGCGCACGAAATTCCTTTCCCTGAATTTGCACACCCATGAATATGAAGAGGCACCAAAAACCAACCTGCCCAGCCTTGGTTTGTCGAAGCAGATCGATAACCTGCCTAACCGGATTCGTGCGGTCCTGAAATCAGAGGACAAGGGCGGGCAAATGTTGGCCGAATATTTTGCTGCGCTCTTCGCATACGTTTCAAACCGGATTCCGGAAATTTGTGATGATATCCTGGGTATTGACAAGGCCCTGAAAGCCGGGTTCGCATGGCAGCTGGGTCCATTTGAATACTGGGATATCGTCGGTATTGAAAACGGTATTGCATCTGCCGAGGCTCATGGGTTTGAGGTTGCACAATGGGTGAAGGATATGGTGTCAAAAGGGATGACACAATTTTATCAAGTAGAAGGCGGTCGTGCTTTCTACTATGATATCGAGCAGGAAGACTATCAGGTTGTCCCCGGATCAGAAAAGGTTGTCCGGCTGGATCACCTCAGGGCATTGGACCCGGTATACAAGAATGATGAGGTCATTGTCCATGATATCGGCGATCAGGTGCTTTGCCTGGAATTCCGCAGCAAGGCAAACGCCATCGGCGAAGGGATCCTGCGCGGGATCAATGAAGCCATCGATATCGCCGAGAACGGGGACTGGAGGGGCCTGGTGATCGGGAACGAGGCACAGAATTTCTCAGTGGGCGCCAACCTCATGATGATTGGTATGATGGCATTCCAGCAGGAATGGGATGACCTGAATATGGCCGTGGACCTGTTCCAGCAGACCTCCATGCGGTGCCGGTATTCTGCGATCCCGGTGGTCATTGCCACGCAGGGGTATACCTTTGGAGGCAGTTGCGAGATCAGCATGCATTGCGATGCTGTAATGGCTGCTGCGGAGACCTACATCGGCCTTGTGGAGGCCGGTGTCGGACTCATTCCCGGTGGTGGCGGCACGAAGGAATTTGCGGTGCGGCTATCCGACGGGTTTGTCGAAGGCGACGTGATGATCCCATCCCTGATCGAGAAGACAAAAACCATTGCGCTGGCCACAGTTGCGACATCAGCCTATGAAGGATTTAAACATGGCTTCCTCCTCTCGGAAAAGGATGAGGTTGTGGTGAATACGAAACTGAACATCACCGAAGCGAAAAGGAAAGTCATCGAGTTGTCGCCTGACTATGTCCAGCCGATCCGGCGCGAAGACATCCTTGTCCTGGGCCGGCAGGGGCTTGCGGCATTGTATGCTTTTGCCAATGAAATCAGGCTGGGCAACTATGGCTCAGCGCATGATATCAAGATTGCGAAGAAGCTGGCCTGGGTGTTGTGCGGCGGTGACCTCAGTGCACCCCAAAAGGTATCCGAGCAGTATTTGCTCGATCTCGAACGGGAGGCATTCATGAGCCTGCTGGGCGAACAGAAAACACTGGAGCGGATCCAGTACATGCTGGAGAACAACAAGCCGTTGAGAAATTAAACTGCTCATTCACTGGTCGGTAAAATGATTGAATCAATCAGAATTGGAATAACAAAAAACAAGTAAAAGAAATGCAGGAAGCATATATCGTGAAAGCATTCAGGAGTGCCGTTGGAAAAGCAAAAAAGGGCGGCTTCCGTTTTTACCGGGCAGATGACCTGGCGGTTGATGTCATTGGCCACCTGCTGGCGTCTGTCCCCGAACTGGACAAAACAAGGGTAGATGACGTCATCGTGGGCTGTGCAAACCCGGAAGGTGAGCAGGGCCTGCAGATCGGAAGGCAGATCTCGGTGCGCGCCCTTGGCAAGGATGTGCCGGGCATGACCGTAAACAGGTACTGTGCATCCGGCCTCGAAACGATTTCCATTGCCGTCGCCAAGATCCGCGCCGGGATGGGGCAATGCTACATAGCCGGCGGGGCGGAAAGCATGAGCATGATCCCGATGACCGGGTACAAGCTGGCGCCGAGTTACAAGGTGGCGAGCACCACGCCAGATTACCTGGCCAGCATGGGCGCAACAGCCGAAGCTGTCGCAGAAAAATACGGCATCACCAGGGAAGCCGCGGATCAGTTTGCACTACGGTCCCACACCCTGGCGGGCAAAGCCATTGCAGAGGGGAAATTTGAAAGCCAGATCGTGCCTGTTGAGGTAAAAGAAGTGTATGTCGAGGGGAACAGACGCAAGGAACGCAGCTGGGTTGTGGAAACAGATGAAGGCGTGCGTTCAGATACTTCTTTGGAGGCACTCGCAAAACTCAGGCCGGTATTCAAGCAGGGCGGGATCGTGACTGCCGGAAACTCCTCGCAGACTTCTGACGGTGCAGCTTTCGTCCTGGTGATGAGCGAACAGATGGTGAAAGAACTTGGTCTGCAGCCCATCGCCAGGCTCTTGTCCTGTAGTGTCGCGGGTGTGGATCCGCTGTACATGGGCATAGGGCCGTGCAAGGCGATCCCGAAAGCACTTGCCCAGGCTGATCTATCCCTGGGTGATATCCAGCAAATCGAACTCAACGAAGCATTCGCCGCCCAGGCCCTCGCCGTGATCCAGGAGGCAGACCTCAACCCAGAGATCGTCAACGTCAACGGAGGTGCGGTAGCACTCGGCCATCCCCTTGGCTGTACCGGGGCGAAGCTGACAACCCAGCTCCTGAACGAGATGAAGCTCAGGGACCAGAAATACGGCATGGTTACCGCGTGTGTCGGTGGCGGCCAGGGGATCGCGGGGATTTTCGAGAGGTTGAGTTAGGGATAATTAGGAATTTCAAAAGAGGAATTAGGATAATAATTACGAATTACGAATTACGGATTACGAGGAAATTGATTTGTTTTCCGTATTTCGATAGCCCTCGGTTTTAACCGGGGACAAACCAATCTGGTCGGCAGCTAAAGCAGCCGTTACAAAAAATCCCATGCATGCCTGCACGGGATTTTTTTCGGGTTTTTCGTCATGTATGATTATTCAAAAAGGATG
>JARQTN010000026.1 GCA_029976695.1 Lewinellaceae bacterium | reverse complement strand
CTGTCCGTCCTCGCTATATGAAAACAAGGCCGTTCCACTGCCATCGACGGACTTTCCGCCATACAGGGGCGCCGCTCCGGAGCCAAACAATGCGGATGCCTTAAAAGAAATCTGATTCCCTTCAGTGCGGACCGAATCAACGACCTCACCATTGTTGACCATCACGATCTCATGGTTCCCGTTCTTTTTCCGTACTGCGATATACGCATACGGATCCTGGAAGATCGCCAGCCCGGCCACATCCCCGTCTTTCATCGTGGAAAAGTCCATTTTCGTTGTCCCGGTCGTCCATATCGAGTCTGAATGGTAGGCAAACATCCGCTGGGTCAGCGTATTGCGTGCCATGCGCAGATCAGGGCTAACGGAAACGGTCCGGAGCCTGAGATGTCCCGGCCTTTCCGTCAGCGACCATTTGTTTGTGACCGGGTTATGGTTCCACCCCCATTGCATGCCGAGCTCCTTGCTTTCAAATTCGTCGGAAGTGGGCAGGGTCGTGACGGGATATGATTGTCCGACATTCGGCTTCCGATAGCGGGTGACCGCTTTGCCATGCACACCGGCGATGGGCCAGCCATCGATCCAGGTCACCGGCTGCAGGGATGGAAACCGCCCGAACGGGCCGCTGTCGACAAACAACATGGTCCACCACTCTCCAGCCTGCGTCCGGATCAATGCACCCTGGTGGATACCATAGTTCGGCCCATGCGTGGTGTCGCGGATCACGACCTTTTGCGCATATGGCCCATAAATATCCTTCGAACGCAGCGCTACCTGGAAACCATCCAGTCCCCCATACGTCCCGTATAGGTAATAGAATCCATTGATTTTGTACACATGCATCCCTTCCAGTCCGTGCCGGATATTACCGGTGAATACAAGCGAGTCCTTGCTGGTCGGTGCCAGGTTGCGGTCCACTTCCGTGATGTAGATCTCGTTGTATCCATGGGAGACATAGATCTTTCCATCTTCATCAAAGAATAGGCCGGGGTCATAAAACCCCTTGGGCAGCTTCCGGATTTCCCAGGGACCTTCGGGGTTCCTCGCCGTGCAGTGGAAACCACCCTCATCCAGGGTGATAAAAAGCAAATGGAATACGCCGTTATGGTATTTTAAACTGGTTGCCCATTGCCCGTGGCTGTACCGGTGGCAACCCTTCAGGTCGTAGCATTCACTGAAGTCAAAGCGTGGCACGGCATTGCTGCAGTAGGACCAGTTGACCAGGTCCTTTGACTGCAGGATCGTAACCCCGGGGAAGATGAACATCGTCGTGGAGACCATGTAGTAGGTATCATCCACCAGGATGACGTCCGGGTCGGGGAAATCCGCCTGGATCACCGGGTTGGTGAAGGTGCCGTCCCCGTTGTCACTGTGTTGCTTTTGGGCGAAAACAAGAGAAAAGCCTGCCAGACAGAAAATGAATATAGACCACCTGTATATCGTGCCTGGATTTCTCACGCTGAATCAAAACACTTTAGTGAATTATGAAAATAGCGAATTCAGATGGATCTTATCGTCTCATGAGGCAGGCATGCTTTTTTCTCTTTTTTTGAAGAGCGTGTGCCGGGTATCTTTTTGGTTTGGTGCATTCTTGATTTTCCTGGAAAACGTGGGCGTTAGCTTGAAATTTGAAATTTCATTACTTTTAATAGAGACCCAAAAAACTATCAGGTTGATTTATCAAAGGATACAAGATTTTTTTCATGGATTATTCCGGGGACATACCAGCACTTTGGCGTTATGCTGCCTGATCATTTTATTGAGCTTTATATCACTTCACCTCCATGGGCAAGCTGCCCTGCCCAGATTAAAGGCGGCTAATGTAACTGCTTTTGATATTGATGAGGGATTACCAATTTCCTGCGCCTTCAACGGTTTCATGGACCAGGACGGTAGGCTATGGATAAACCCCTGCTTTGCGCAAACCGAACACCGGACCGTTCCTTTCTATCACTATGACGGGGTTACTTCCCAACTCGTAAGGCCGGATAGCCTCCCGCATGAATTTCACGGACAACCAGCCATTTCAGGCTCAATGGAAACGGGCTGGCTATATGGATTTTTTAGAAGAACAGATAAATTCTTCCTGTTCAACCCCGACACGTACCAAACCAGGATCTTCTCGCTCAACCACCCGGAGGCAAGAATACTTTTCACCAGTCATACCCATGGATGGCAAATGATCATCTATGCGATTTCAGGAAGTGAGCACCTGCTGTACGCATTGGAAGGTGATTCGGCCCGGCTCCTTCAAGTTCTTCCGATGGAAGCCGATGAACCTGAAGCCTATTACAGAAGTGCATACCTGAGACGAAATCAATTCTATCAAACACAGCTTGTTCACGGGAACGATTTCTGGTTTCTCAAACCTGCTTTCCGATCCCGCAAAGGTGAAGAAAGCTGGTATTCACTTTCTTTCGTCCGGATGGATCTGCACACTGGCAACACCCGGACATACACGCTGGAAGAGCTGACTGGCAAAGATCAAGTAATCGTGGAAAACGGAGAAGTCCCCCGGTACAACGTGTATGAGGATGCCCAGGGAAATGTGCTCCTGTTTCTGACACCCCTGAACGAGATCCTCCAGCTGGACCAGCTAACAGGGAAGTTCATATCGTTGCCATTTTTTCCCGTTCGAGATATACCCGCATCCAGGGATGTCAACACCCTTCCGTTGATCCAGCAGGACATGCAGGGCAATTTCCTGTTTCTGTACAAGACATCCGGATCAATATATCATACAATCCTTTGGGACACAACCGGAAAATATTTTGATTACAGCCATGTGGTAAACAGCGCACTGGAAAAGATGCGTTTTCCGGAAGGGAACGTGCACAGTATTCTTGCCCGGGACTTTAAGCGAGAGGCTCATCTGTTCTTCGATGGTGGAATTGCCGTATTAAATTTGCAGCTTTCAGGTGCCGTTTCAACATACTTGGAGCAATATTCCACACGTGCGATCCTGCCATCCGGTACGCGAAGGTATTTTGTAAATCCGGAAAACATGGAACCGGTTATTCTTGATTTAAATGAAGGTGCATCAACCGTCACGCCATTTCGGCCCGATTGTCCTTCAGGCATCGAGTTGTTCTGGGCAAGTGATGTGAGAAAAGATTCTGGCGGGGCGATCTGGATCCCAAACTCCCGCGATGATGCGGAAATGTTGCGTATTGCACCGGATTTGAGCTGTACAGGGTATGAAATTGAAGCAGAATTTGGAAAATTTGATTTTCTGAGTAGCCATGAAATTGTCTCTGTATCCGAAAACCAGGTTTTCAGGCATGACATCAAAAATGGCCTGTCTTCTCCGTGGGTTGGCGAGGGAACACGCCCAGCCATTCAAAGCGAGCAGGTAAACCAGATCTATTGCGGAAGTGAAGATGTGGTCTGGATCGCCACATTGGAAGGGCTCTGGTTCCTTGATTATAAAACAAACCAATCCCGCAGGTTTGGGCTGGAAGACGGCTTTCGGGATGAACGCATGATGTGCCTGGATGAGGATGCAAAGGGGCGGATCTGGGCCGGCACATACGGGGCCGGACTGCACATTTTTGATCCTGGCTCCGGAGAAATTTCCATTATAGAAAGGAAAGACGGGTTGTCCAACAATACGGTGATCAGCATTTTGCAGGATCGCCAGGGGGTGCGCTGGCTGGCCACCTATGATGGTATTACCTTGATTTCGGAAAAAGGAGAGGTCGTAAGTCACCTTTACGAGGAAGATGGCTTGTCAACAAATGAGTTCAACCGGTATTCATCAGCAACGGACAATGGGGGACGGCTCCTGTTCGGTTCTGTGGCCGGGGTTAATGTCATTGAGCCCGAAGCTGTAAAAAACCAATTGCTCCAACCAAAGGACCTGCGAATTTTCCTGACCGGACTGACCTATTATCAAAATCAGAAAGGCCAGGATGTCACCCTGAGAAATCATTTCAACACGATAAGTGCCATTAAGTTACCGGCCAGCCACCGCTACCTCAGGATTCGATATGCGCTCACAAGCCTGGTCCGTCCAGAAGAAAACCGTTATGCCTACAAAATCAGGTTTGCAGACAAGCCGGAACCAGTTGAGTGGAATTATGTCGGACAAAACCAGGAACTCAACCTGTATAACCTTCCTGCAGGGGAGTACGATTTGCTTATTCGCGGAAGTGATTATCGGGGAAACTGGACCTCGGAACCGATTGAGCTCCGAATCAATGCGCCAGCCTTTTTTTACAAACAAATATGGTTTTACGCACTGATATTCCTGCTTTTGTCTACGATCGGGATGGCCTGGACGTGGAGAGAAATCAGTGAGCGGAAGAGACTGGAAAAACTTGTCGCAGAACGCACAAGGAAAATCAAGGATGACAAAAAGACGATTGAGGCACAGGCCACGAAACTGCGGGAGGTGGACGAAGCCAAATCCCGGTTCTTTACGAATATCTCCCATGAGTTCAGGACCCCGCTCACGGTCATCTCGGGAATTGCACAGCAGCTGAAAGAGGATCCAAATGAATGGGGGGAGGAAGGACTTGAACTGATCGATCGAAATTCCAGTCAGTTGTTGTCCCTCATCAACCAAATTCTCGATTTGCGAAAGCTTGAGTCGGGTGTATATTCACTGCAGCCGGTTTTGGGAGATATCATTCCATTCCTCGAACAAATTAATCAATCCTTTATCCCGGCAGCCCGGAAAAAGGGAATCAAAATGCAATTTCATGCTGGCACAGACGAATTATTCATGGACTATGATCCGGATAAAATGCTGCATGTCATTTCCAACCTGATTTCCAATGCCATTAAATACTCGGATGCTGGGGATGAAGTTGAATTTCGAGTTGAGGAGAAATCGGGAAATCCTGGGACCAGTTTGTGCATTCAGGTGAGAGATACCGGCCACGGCATTTCAGCCCGGGACCTGCCGTATATTTTCGATCGTTTTTACAGGGTGGAAGGGACGGCCGCCCCCAAACCTGTTGGATCAGGCATTGGCCTTTCGCTGACCAAAGAACTGGTTGATCTGTTCGGCGGCACAATCAATGTCAATAGTCAACCTGGAAAAGGCACAACATTCACACTTTTATTTCCCGTGACAAAACAGGCCCCGGCCATGGCTTCCAGACAAAAGGATGCTGACCAAATGGCTGCGCTGGAGCAAACAACAGGGATCTATGCAAGGGAAGTTGAGTCCCTCGTCCCGGGAGAGAAGGACATAAGCTTTAAAAGTGAAAATGGAAATGGTTCAGGGCCTATCCTTTTGGTCGTGGAAGACAACCCTGATGTCATGCTGTATATCCGTAGAATCCTTGCGCCTCATTACAGACTGATCCTGGCGGAGAACGGTCAGGAGGGAATCGATATGGCAATTGAAAATGTCCCGGACCTGATCGTCAGTGATGTCATGATGCCCGTCAGGGATGGCTATGCGTTATGCAATACATTGAAGCATGATGAGCGTACGAGCCATATTCCCATCATTCTCCTGACGGCAAAAGCAGACCAGGATTCAAAATTGAGCGGACTCAGAAGGGGTGCCGATGCATACCTGACAAAACCATTTGAAAAGGAGGAACTGCTGCTCCGCCTTGAGAACCTGACTTCCCTCAGGGAAAGATGGCGACAACGTTACGAAAGCCTTTCACTTGATGATTTGCAGTCGGCTCCTGGTGGAAACCAGTTGGAAGATGACTTTCTGCTGAAATTGCACAAGGTGGTCATTGAGCATATTTCAGACGAAGATTTCAACGTGCCGGATCTGTGCAGGGCAATGGGGGTCAGCCGCACACAACTCCACAACAAACTGAAAGCACTGACGGGCAAATCGACTTCCCAGGTGGTCAGGACAATCCGATTGAATGAGGCAAGGAAATTGCTTGAAACCACAGACCTCAATGTTTCAGAAGTAGGCTATGAGGTCGGGATCTCCAACCCGGCCTACTTTTCCCGCATTTATTCCGAAGAATTCGGGGAGCCTCCCGGCAAAACACGTAAGTGACAGAAAATCAGCAATTTGCAGAATAATTTTTTTTTGTTGACCATCATTTTTTCTCCTCATTGAACATAATGTAAACTTATCGGAACAATAGGTAAAGCACGGGTTGGTACAGTTTTCCATCTTTAAAGTGTTAAAAGAATTTGTTTTGTACACCCCAAAAGAAAGCCCAATGAAAAAGTCAACAAAAGCCATTCTCTGTGGTGTGTTCGGAATCGCCTTTTTTTCGATCTCACAAGTAACAATTGCCCAGGAAGTAAACACGATTACTTCTTATACCTACAGTGAGGATAATACCTTGCATGAAGTAGTCCTTCCACTAAGGGCAACAAAACAGTTGAACCGAAGTAAAATGTTGAAAATGGATCCGGAGGCTGAATCAAGCAAAGCACATTTTGCCGGCCTCGAATCCTATATTCACGAACATTTGAGTTACCCGCAACTGGCAAAGGAAAATGGTGTGGAAGGGAAAGTCAGGATTTCCTTTACAATTCTTCAGAACGGACAAGTCATAAATCCCAGGGTGGTGGAGTCATTGGGTACAGGTTGCGACAAGGCTGCCCTTGAACTCGTGGAAAGCATGCCTGCCTGGGTGCCCGCTACGAAGTATGGCCTTCCGATTGGAGAAAAGAAATACCTGGATATCACTTTCAGCCTCAGATAGTGAATTAACCCTGATACGTAATAAATGGATGGAAGGCCGGAGTTATTTTTTTCTCCGGTCATCAATCCTTTTCCTATTCATCCCGATGATCAGCGCTAACCCGCCAATGGCAATCATCACGATGCCCAGGGTGTCCATCTCTTCCTCCATGGTGCTGTAAAATACAACCCCCAGTGCGATGATCGTCATACCGAGGATAATGAAGTTTCTGTAAGGCATGCGTATATGTTTTTGTCCTGTTGAAGTGTGATTCAGAAAGTTTGGTGTTTACAAATTACTGAAAATGAACCACTTTTGAAAACCCGGGCAAAAGTTCGACTGCTGGACGGTTGATTCTGCAGACCTGTGATTTTTGTGGTTGCTAATTCAGAAAAAAGCTGTCCGCAAGCGAAATCTTCATGAATTGGACCCCAAAAAGGAATTTGTGCGTAACTCGGGGTAACTTTGTTGCTCAATACCAGAGATGTCAAACAAATTCAAGCAATTAGGCCTTTCGGATCAGATCCTTGAAGTGCTGGAAGAGATCGGTTTCGAAACGCCCACACCCATCCAGGAACAGGCAATTCCCCTGTTGCTGGGCAATAACCCAACAGATTTTATTGGCCTTGCACAGACCGGTACCGGAAAAACGGCCGCATTCGGCTTGCCTTTATTAGACCTTGTAGATGCGACGCAGCCTCACACCCAGGCGCTGATCATGGCACCAACCCGGGAACTGGGGCAGCAGATTGCCCAGCAGCTTGTGGCGTTTTCCAAAAATAACCGGGACTTAAGGGTTGAAGTGGTCTATGGAGGCTCCTCAATCAGTGCGCAGATCAGGGCGCTGAAAAAGGGTGTGCAGGTGGTTGTCGCCACCCCTGGCCGGCTGCTGGACCTGATCCGCAGAAAGGCGATCCACCTGGACAGGGTCGAATATGTCATCCTGGACGAAGCCGATGAAATGCTGAATATGGGTTTCAAGGAGGACATCGATGCGATCCTGGAACATGCCGGGGATATGCCAGCAATCTGGCTCTTTTCAGCAACCATGCCGTCTGCGATCCGGAAGATTGTAAAAAAGTACATGGAAGCACCACTGGAAGTTGTTGTGAATACGGAAGAAATCAGTAACAAGGACATCACGCACCAGTATGTGGTTACCAAAGTGGCCAACAAACTGATGGCCCTGAGAAGGTTCCTCGACATCATGCCGGAAATGCGCGGCGTGCTTTTCTGCCGGACAAAAAGGGAAACTGAGCAGATCGCCAAAGAGCTCGGCGATATCGGCTACAATGTGGCTGCCCTGAACGGGGATATGTCACAGGGCCAGCGCGATCAGGTGATGAAGCAGTTCAAGAGGCGCTCCATGCAGCTGCTGATCGCCACGGATGTAGCGGCAAGGGGCATTGACGTGAAAGACCTGACCCATGTGATCCATCATACCCTGCCTGACCAAATAGAATATTATACTCACCGGAGCGGACGCACCGGCCGAGCGGGAAACAAGGGGATCTCCCTCGTATTTATCAATCCGCGTGAAAAAAGAAAAATCACAGAACTCGAAAGGCGGAACAAGATCTCTTTTGAGCAGGTACAGATCCCGAGCCACGAGCAAATGCTGTCAAGCAGGATCAACCACTGGGCGGACCTGATCATCAACACGAAAGTGCATGAGCAGGCGCACCTCATTCTGCAAGAACTGCATGGGCAGTTTACGCACCTGACCAAAGAGGAACTGCTCAAGCGGCTGATCAGCACCCAGCTTGACCACCTCCTGCTGCAGGACGGCAGCCAGGAAGACCTGAATGAAATGTTGGGAGGCAAAAGGTCAGAACAAGGAAAGCGAAGCGGAGCAAACAGGGATTCAGCGCTGGACGGTGGAGGCTCAAACCGGTATTTCATCAATATCGGGACGATCGATGGGGTAACCCGCGCAGACCTTCTGCATTTTATTTCGGATGTATCCGGGGTGGACCGAAAGTTTATCGGGAATATTTCCCTGCAGAAAAACTGCGCCTATTTCGATATGGACAATACCCATGACAGAGGCCTGGGCAATAAATTCAGGGGCATGCGGATCGAGGGACGGAAGATCCGGGTAAACCTGGACACGGATCCGAAGAAGCCTAAAAGGGGAAAAGCCAGACCCCGTCCCGGCTTGCCGGAAAGCGGTAATAGAAAGCGGAAAGGAAAAAAAGGCCGGAAAAAACGAAAAGGCTAACCCGACTTATGCACAAATTTTTTAATAACAGCTTTAACGAACAATCTGTAACCTATTCATAAACAGGTATATATTAAAGGGTTAACCCCGACATTTTTAAAATGCGCTGGTACTCAGTTTTGAGTAGCCCAAATATTGAATTAAAAGATTCTTTTGAAATTAAAAAGGACATGCATTTTAAAAGTCGTCGGCCCGAAGGGCGGATGGCGGCTCGATTCGATATTTTGGATGTCAGATCAATTGAACAAATGATTGTTTTCTTGATATTCTGTTTATGCATAATCCGGGGAAAAAGTGATTTTGAGACTCATGGAGACAGGACAAAAACACGAAGCAGTGGA
>JARQTN010000025.1 GCA_029976695.1 Lewinellaceae bacterium | reverse complement strand
GGGGTCAAGGTGACGAGTATCATGCCCGGAGCCACCTGGTCACACAGCTGGGCCGGCGCTGACTTTCCGGAGGACCGGCTGATGCAACCTGCTGACATTGCAGAGGTCGTCCTGGCAGCCCTGAGGATGGGGCCGTCCGCAGTCCTGGAGGATGTGGTCATCAGGCCGCAATTAGGCGACTTGTGATCGAAATCCAAACAACCTTTTGCCAATGACCAGGAACCATGATACCTGGTTGATCCCGACATTGATCGCCGGATTCATGGCCTTGTGCGCATGGCTGATCCACTTTCCCAATCCCAACCTGATCACGTTCGATGTGTATGGCTATTACGTATATCTTCCTGCGTCGTTTACGTTCCATGACCTGGGGCAATTTGGATTCGTCGATGCCCATTTCGCTTCATATGATCTGCTGAGCGGGCCTTACCAGGTCGTAGAGACAGGTATAAATCGCATCCCGATCTATACGATGGGCCTTGCCTTGCTTGTTGCACCATTTTATTTATTGGCTGATCTGATCGCGCTTGCAGGCGGGTTGCCCAGGGACGGGCTTTCACCGGTTTACCAGGTGATGTTCTGGCTCTCATCCGTAGCCTGGTGCTGGATCGGGTTCCATTTCCTGGCAAGGTGGCTCAGGAAATACCTGGACCGGCGTGTACTCTGGCTGACACTCGTATCCATTGCATTAGGAACCAATTACCTGATCTATGCGTCGCATGAACTCGGCCTGACCCATGCCTATGTGTTCAGCCTCTATGCGATCCTTTTCTACCTGAGTGACAGGTGGGCGGAAACGGGTAAGCTCAAATGGTCTCTGTGGATCGCAGGGGTCATTTCGTTATTGTGCCTTGTCCGCCCCACAGAACTGATCAGTGTGGTCATTCCCGTTGGATATGGAATCCTGAAAGTTGGGATGAAGCCATTTTTCAGGGAAAGGTGGAAGCAGCTCTTCGCCATCGGTTGCGTGGGGATTATTTTCATCCTGCCCCAGCTCATCCTCTGGAAATTGAACACCGGCCACTGGATATTCAATGCATATATGGCCCAGGGTCACCGGTTTGATTTTTTCCAGCCGCATCTTGTCGATGGATTATTCTCCTACCGTAAGGGTTGGCTGGTTTACACACCTTTGATGATGCTTGCACTGGCCAGTTTGTTCCAGTTATTCCGCAGGCAGAGAAGCTGGTTCTGGCCTGTCCTGATTTACCTCCTCCTGCACATCTGGATCACGTTCAGCTGGGGGATGTGGTGGTATGCCAGTAGTTTCGGGAGCCGGCCGATGGTGCATGCCTATGCGGCCCTGGCCCTGCCGCTGGGATTGTGCTATACCCAATTCAGGAAAAAGCCCCTGATTTTTGGTATTGCCGGGCTACTCGTTGCATTGAACCTGTTGCAGTCTTTTCAATATATCCAAAAGATTCTTCCGGGTGATGGCATCAACCGCATATTCTACTGGAAGTCCTTCGGGAAGCTCACGCGAGACCCGTCCCTGATCAAATATGTCGACCTGGAACGGGCGCTTCCCGGGCTGGGCAAATATGATCGGATACCGCTTGCTTCCCTGGAACACACCAATGCCGAACTGGAGGCTGGTGATCGTTTTATCGTTCAAAAACAAGGCCTGGTTTCAGAAATGCTTCCGCCAGGGCGGGAATTCGGGGAGGCGCTGGTGCATCCATTTGAAAAAGGGAACCTTAATTTTAATGGGAAGGAAGAGTGGCTCTATGTGGAGGCGCATCTGCTCAGGGAAGGGGACGCGTTCAATGCATGGGATATCGCACAATTGGGCATCAGTTTCCACTCAGATGGGAAGGTGGTACTTTCGGACGGGATTCGGTTTCCGTTCCATCTGGAGGACGGGGCGTGGGGGACCACCGGGTTCGAGATCCCGGTACCAAAAGAGGTTAAACCGGGCGATTTTGTGAAAGTCTATATCTGGAATCCTTCCCCTGATACGATCTATGTGCACAGGTTGAGTTTGTTCAGGCTTGTAAAAAAGAGGTGAAACGGGGCAAGCTGGATTCCTTACCCTCCGTTTTCCGCCTTCCACCCAGGATCAAATTTGAATTCTTTTAGCGACAAACCATCCTGGTAGATGAATGTCGCATCCCTGGCCGGTTCCTTTACTTCGAGGATGTAGTGATGGCCTTCATTGACTACTTTGTAATATTCATTTTCATAATTGCCGGCACCGATGCCATTATAGAACCACCAGTTGCCCCATTGGTTGAATTCAACCTTGATCCTGTCCGGGCCCACCTGGTTTACGGAAACGCCATCATTGAGGGTCATCATGTTGTAGAGATACACGTCATACATGGTGCCCTCAAATTTTTGCCTCCTGTTATATTCCAGGACCTCCTTGAAGCCCGAGGGCTCATCGATGACGCTGTAGATCAGCAGCCCGTTATAATTATCCGGCAGGGCCAGGTTGATTATTTCATCCCGGTCGTACCACCTGAAATCCTCGATAAGGGATTCAAAGATGATGTTACTATCCTTCCAGGCATGCACAAGCTTTTGCTGGAAATAAATGTTGAGGCCCAGCCAAATGGAGAGGAAGAAGTATTTGATCCGTGTCGGGATCGCGTCGATCAGAACAAGGATAAACAATGAAAGCAGGATCGTGGCCACATACCCGAAACGGTCATTCGGTGCCAGCATCAGGTGGTAGAAAAACATGTTGGCTACGGGCAGGATCAGCAGGAAAAAGCCGAACAGCCCGAGGAATGCCATTTTGGTTTTGATCCTGAACCTGTGGAGGCGGATGGCCCAGAAAACAGCCACGACAAGCAATCCCAGCAGGACCTGGAAGGCAATCAGCGGGTTGCTCAGGGTGTCAAAGACTGCCACCTTGACCTGGAATGTGCTGAAACGCAGGAGTGCCAGGTGCTTGATCAGGTATTTCAGCTCATTTGCAGCGATGGTCAGCAGGTCCGGATTGAGATGTACTTCGGCGCCATAATGGCCCACCCAGGAGCCGAGCGTTGCCCGGTTTAACAGGAGGTGGGCGGCCAGGATCAGGAACATCGGTACGATTACAGCCTTCAAATGGTTGAGGAAAACAGAAATACTTTTCTGCTGAACGGCATATGTCAGGACCATCAACAGCATGACTGCGGGGTAGATATAGGAAACCTCAAGGGTAAAGAGTGAAACTGCATACAAAAACCAAAGCCAGTACAAGCGCTTTCGAATGCCGGTTTTCACGAAGTCCAGGTACAGGATCATGATCCCGGTCAGCCAGATCCCTGACAGGATATAATGGATACAGACCTTCCAGATGACGACCTCGGTAGAGTGGGGGTGGAGGAGCACGAACAATGCCCCTGCCAGGGCGGCCCCGGAGAACAGCCTGAACCCGTATGTTTCCTGTATTTTCCGCAGCCATACGTAAACCAGGAAACCAAGGAACGCATGGAAAGTCGTGAACAAAACATACCAGCCAATGGCATTGGTCCCCAGGAGCCGGTAAAACGCATAGAAAAAAAGGTGCAGGACCTGGTGCATCCCCTTGTATCCGAAACAATGGATGATATCCACCCAGGTCCCCTGGTCGTAAGCCTCCTGCCAGCCGATGAAGTCATAGACTAACCCGGCATGCCTGGCGGGAAAAAAAGTGATCATGGCAACAATCCAGAGGAACCCGAAAATTAAATACGGATTCGACAGCAGGTTCTTTCCAAATTGTTCCCTCCCAGCGGCCATTAATCCATTTTTGGTTCAAACCGATGTCTCGTGTCCTCAATCACGCCAGGGGAAAGGAAGATCAGCTCCCCTGACTTTTTCCCGAGGGTCTGGATTTCGATGCCTTCCCAGGGTTCCCCGCAGGAATTATGCAGTGTGCCACCGTCAAGGATAAGCTTTCCCCCCGGTGCTACCGTGATCTTTCCGTCTTTTGGCATGGAGGCGCGGCAATGGATCGCCAGCACCCCACCTTCCCGGATCAGGATATCCGCATCGAGGTCACGGGCGGAAAGCCAGTCGATGCGCTCTGTGATTTCAATGATCTTGCCTTCTTTTTTTGTGCACCAAACAGGCTCAAGGAGTTTCCGCTGCCGGCTGTCCGGTTTGGAAAAATTGCGCACGATCTTGCCCAGCTGGCAAGGCGACCAGGCTGCCTGGTGTGCATTGTAGTCCATCACGTTGTTGGAGTAAAGGGAGTCACAGGGTGGTTTGTCGGACTTATTGAAACAATTGGGGTGCCTGGGGGTGTCATCGCATCCGTCATTGGCATTCCAGGTATGGCTCAGACCCAGGATGTGACCAATCTCATGGTGGAAGAGCCCGCGGATCCCCCATGGATCGGGTTTCTTGATCCACTGGCCGGCAACCTTCAGCGAGGTGCCCAGGGCGATACCGGACCCGTCAGCGCGATAGGTGCCGGAAGCCACACTGTCCGGGTGGTGGGGCATCAGGAAGATGTTCAGGATCGAATCATCATGGATGGCATATTTCCGGATGACCCGCATGTCGCTGTTGTTCCTGTACCTGCCGCTTTTGACAAAAAAGTATAACTCGTCATCGATATGCTCGTAGATGCCCTGGTCCCCAGGGATATCGGGGTTTCCTGTGAGTATATAGCGGAAAGGGATCGGGAGGGCAGGTGTGTTGTTTCCCGGCGGGAGCCACATCTCCATATTCGTCTCCAGGCTCTTGTTCAGCACCCAGGTCAGGTCCCTGACATATTTGATTTGTTCGTCACGCGGGATGTTGTTCTTTTTGTCTGAAGAATTCATGAAATGGAAATTCACCCTGATCAGGTAGTCCGGGCGATGGTCGGGATGCACAGGGTCGGGTGCATAGTACTCACTTGTATCACAGGAACTCCTTTGTGGTTTTGGCGTGTCCTTGGATGCCAGGTACAGCACATCATCCCGGCTGGCAAATTTGCTGGTAAAGCGGGGCGCACAGGAAGATATCCAGATGACCGGGACCAGAAGGAATGGCAACAGGATCCTGAAGGACCGCATGGTCAGGTCAGGTATTCAGTCCGCCGCACACGCTGATCACCTGGCCGGTCACATATTGCGAGAGGTCCGACCCCAGGTATACGGCCGTTTTGGCCACTTCCTCCCCCGTGCCCAGCCGTTTCATGGGTATGTTGGCCAGGAATGTCTTTTGTGTGGCCTCATCCAGGTCATGTGTCATGTCTGTTTCGATGAATCCCGGGGCAATGACGTTGCAGCGGATACTCCTGGAGCCGATTTCTTTTGCGACGGATTTTGAAAAGCCAATGATCCCCGCTTTTGATGCAGCATAATTGGCCTGGCCGGCATTTCCGAAAATGCCGACCACAGAACTCATGTTGATGATCGAACCCTGGCGCTGGCGCAGCATGGGTTTCATGGCGTGCTTGGTCAGGTTGAACACGGACTTGAGGTTTGTTTCAACGACGTGGTCCCATTGCCCTTCATCCATGCGCAGCATCAGGGTGTCATCGGTGATGCCCGCATTGTTCACAAGGATATCGATGCGGCCGAATTTATCCAGCACAGCAGTGATCAGGGTTTCTGCCTGAACGTAGGAGCTTGCATCCGACCGGAAAGCTTCTATCCCGACACCTTCTGCCTCAAGTTCTTTCTGGATGGCATCCGCCCGTTCACGGGATGATACATACGTAAAAGCGATTTTTGCGCCTTGCCGCGCAAATTCACGTACAATGGCCTCTCCAATTCCTCTTGACCCACCCGTGATCAATGCGACTTTACCATCTAATAAACCCATATCCTTGTGTTTTTGAAAATTGCGGTGCAAATATACCCTGATCCGTTGGAATTCAGGTCGATTTCAGGCACCAAGTTTGAATTCCCTTTTTTGCCGGGCTATTGATCAAGCTTTGCCAGTTCTGACTTCAGGAAATCAATGACGCGTACTTCATTGCTGTCCATGCCCCGCAACTGGCTGAGGTACCATGACACCCAGTCACCCAAATGCACCAGGTAAAAGGCCCTTTCGACGAGCGTGTCGCCCTTTGACCAGACCTCCATGACCGTATCGCAGTATTCCGAAATAATCTCCTTTGTGATATCCATCCGGACGGCATTCCGGTGATAATCATCCCTGTTTCTCAGAAAAACAACCGCCAGGTCCGGGTATTTTTCACGCCAACCGACCAGTTCATTGTGGTTCATCTCCGGGATCACCTTGTGCCAGCAAAGTGATTTTGCATTCTCGTTGACCTGCTGGCGCCAGCGGAGGGCGACCGGTTCCATGCGGTCCTCGATATATAAGACGGGAATCTTTCCATGCAGGTAGTTGGCGATGTGCTGTGCTTTGGACCTGATCTCTGATGCTTCCCTGTCAATCAGCTGGATGGCTGATTCAATCTGGTCTATTGTCTCATGCGTGACCAGGCCCAGTTTCTGCAAGACAAAGACCTGGGCCACGATGGAGTACCCCAGGCAGGCACGCGGTGAGGGCCAGTTTCCCGGGACCTGGATATAATCATACCCTTTTGCGTGAGCCAGTTCGATCATTTTCCCGCCAGAGGATACGACGACGATCTTGGCACCGGTTTCTTCCATTTGGCTGAGCGACTGCAAGGTTTCCTCGGTATTGCCGCTGTAGGAAGAAGCGATCGCTACGGTGTTTTTGTCCACATACGCCGGGATGTCATAGGATTTGCCGACCAGGTAAGGCACCTTGCACTCGGCTGCAATAAAGGAAGCGACGAAATCAGCACCGATACCCGACCCACCCAGGCCGGCAGTAAACACATTGTGGACAGGTTTCGAATGCGGATTGATGCGGGCTTTTGAGGAAATGCTGATGCCTTCCCGCACCTGTTCTGTAAATCTTGCAATCAGTTCATCCATGAAGAGGCTCGTTTTCACACGAAGAAAAGAAATATTTTTATGTTCCTCAACAAATGGGATGAACCTGGCCATGATGGACAAAAGAAAACTGGGAGAGAAAGGTGAAAAGCTTGCTGAAGCCTACCTGGTCTCCCGGCATTACAGGATATTGGAGAGAAACTGGCGGTACAGCCGGTCCGAGTTGGACCTGATCGCAATGCATGGCGGCATACTTGTTTTTATCGAAGTAAAGACAAAGAGTTCCGACAGGGTACGGCCTCCGGAGGCAAATGTCACAAGGACCAAGCAACGGCGCATTGTGGATGCCGCAAACAGGTATATGGAAGAATTGGATTACGATGGCGAGATCAGGTTCGATGTGATCAGTATCGTGCTGCATGGAAACGCGGGGCACACACTGAAGCATTTTCCGGATGCTTTTTTCCCCGGATTGCAACATTGACAGAATCTTTAGAACGGGCACACTTTTCCTTTAATTTCTGAAAAAAGTATCTATCTTTGCGTCCCTTAAACGAAATAGTCATGAAGAAAGATATTCATCCGGAAAATTACAGGTTGGTCGTGTTCAAGGACTTTTCCAGTGATGATGCATTCATCACGAGGTCATGCGCGCCGACAAAAGATACGATCGTCTGGGAAGACGGCAAAGAGTACCCTTTAGTGAAGCTTGAAATTTCAAGCAAGTCGCACCCATTCTTCACTGGAAAAATGAAATTCGTCGATACGGCGGGAAGAATTGACAAGTTCAACAAGAAATTTGCGAAAACCAAATTTGCGAACAAGGAACAGTGAAAAAAGCAAAGCCTCACAAATTTGGTGAGGCTTTTTTGTATCCCCTGTGACGTATGAAAAACCTGATCTTATTTGATGATGACTACAGGGACTCCCTGAAACCATTCACCTTTACGCGGCCAATCTCGGAAATCCGCCTCGGGATTCTGACGATCCGTGAAAAATGGGAAAAAGCACTTGGTGCACAAGCTTCTTTTATCACGGCTGATTATCTTTCTGAAAAATACCCGATCGTCATATCCGACGACAACCTGCTCATCAATGGCAGTGTGTTGCCCAATGACAGGCTGCTCAAGCTGATCCAGCAGCTGGATATGAATGAGGCACTGCTCCTGGAAGGCGAGCTCATCGCAACCAGGCTGCGGAAGGCCCAGTTCGACCTGCTTGTAAAGAGTGACTTTGTGGATGAAATTGCCGGTTACGAGATCAAGGGCACACCGATCATCAAACTGGAAAACAACTGGGATATCTTTCAATATAACCGGGCAGCCATCGAATATGACTTTCAGCTGCTCACGAAGGGCCGAGCCTCACAACCCATTTCATCCACCAACAGGATCCTCGCCAAGGACAATGTCTTTTTGGAGGAAGGGGCGTATGTGGAATGCGCCATCATGAATGCGCAGTCAGGTCCGATCTATGTCGGGCGGAATGCGACCGTCATGGAAGGAGCCATCCTGAAAGGCCCTGTTGCCATCGGGGAAAATGCCAAGGTGAAAATGGGCGCCCGCATCTACGGGCCGACCACAATCGGACCGGGGAGCAAGGCAGGTGGGGAGATCAAGGGATCTGTGCTCTTCGCCAATTCCAACAAATCACATGACGGGTATCTGGGTGACAGTGTGATCGGGGAGTGGTGTAACCTGGGGGCTGATACCAACACTTCAAACCTGAAGAACAACTACTCAGAGATCAGGATCTGGCACTATCCATCGGGCTCATTCAAATCCACCGGGCATATTTTTCTCGGCCTGATGATGGGAGACCACTCCAAGACCGGGATCAATACCATGCTCAATGCCGGCACTGTGATCGGGGTTTCCTCAAATATTTTTGGCGCCGGTTATCCGAGAACATTTATTCCTTCCTTTTCATGGGGCGGGAAGCGGGGATTTAAAACCTACCTGTTCGAACAGGCAATGGATACGGCAAGAAAAGTACAGTCCCGGAGGAATATTCCATTTACCAGTATGGATGAACACATCTTCAGGCAGATTTTCGAAGAAACGGCCGGGTACAGGCATCAGTAAAATGTGCCCGGGATGAAACAACCAGCCTGGAAACAGTGGCTCAGTTACCTCTTTGAATTCCACATCGAAAGCGCTCCCAGTTCTCTCCACCCGCATTTGTATGTCAGTCTCCGCAATGGCAGGTACCGGTTGTGCACGTCAAATGCGATCTATTCCTTCGGGGACCTGTACGGGAATTTCAGGGAGGCGTTCAACTACCTGAACTGGGATTTGATCCAGGGCAAAAGCGTCCTTCTGCTTGGGTTTGGCCTGGGCAGTATTCCCTACATGCTGGAAAAGGTATACAAAAAGGACTTCGATTATACTGCAGTCGAAAAGGATGAACA
>JARQTN010000024.1 GCA_029976695.1 Lewinellaceae bacterium | reverse complement strand
ATATCATCGGCATCTTTATCCGTCAGGAACCGGTAGGGCCAATATCCAAGGGCCTTTGTTCCAATCCGGATGGATTTCAGGTGTGGAATCTCTGCATCCAGGATGGGGTCAATGTATGCGGCAAATTTTTTTGCTGACATGACCATCGGATCGCCGCCTGTAAACAGGATATTGGTGACTTCCTTGTGGCTCCGCACATAATCTACCAGGAGATCCGTTTCCTTCATGGCAAATTTGACCTCATCAAGGCCGACGAACTGGGGCCATCGGAAACAGAAGGTACAATAGGCATGGCAAGTCTGGCTGTTGCTTGGAAAGAACAGGACCGTTTCCCGGTATTTGTGCTGGATGCCTGTCAGCCGGGTACCATTGAATTCCGGGATATTGTGGGCCTGGTTTGCCGGGTGGGGATTTAGCTGCCAACGGATCCTGTTGGCGATCACTTTTAACGCACTCTTTGACAACCCGTTTTTCATGCCTTCTTCCATCTCCCTGAAGTGGGTTTCAGAAAGCATTTCTTTCTGCGGGAAGGTTAACTGAAAGATGGGATCATCCGGGATGTTTTGCCAATCGATCAATTCATCGATGACATAGTTGTTTACCTTGAACGGCAGCACATGTCCGACTACATCAATGGCATGCAATTGTTCATCCGAACAATTGCTGATCATCTGGTTGATCTTTCTATAATTCCTGAGTGCGTAAACTTTATATTTCCCCATAACCCCCTTTGAGGAAAACAGAAGCCGTGTCCAGGATAGCTCAGGCTTCCACTTCCCGTTTGTGTAATTTTTCCGGATTCAGGATGTCGACCTCTCCGTTCTGATATTTGATATTCAACAACAATGTGGCCATCCTCGACCTGGCATTCGAGGCGACATACTTGAAAGTGGTCCACTTGTTTTCCGAAGAAATGATTTTGATACGAGGATTGTACATGATAATTGATTAATGATGAATAGTGAATAATTCATGTTGTGCAGATCAGAGCATATTGCAATGGCTCTTGGCACGCCAATAGGGTAAATCTGAAAGCGCGCGGCATTTGCGCTGTTCTGATTTGCGCAGCCACCTGGACATTTCACTTTGCACCCGAGCAGAATCTTTTGATCCAACCGGGATACCGGATTTATTTCGAATGATCTTTTTATGATTCATTTCTGAATAGTCAATTTTAAAATGATGAAAAAATGTGGGGCCGTAACCCTGAAAGGCCGGCGTGGAAAGAATGAACAGACGGTTTTATTCTTCGCCGTACTTTTCCAGCCTGTATTCGGCATTCTTTATCTCATTCCTTCGCTGGACAGATTTCTTTGTGAAGTGCTTCCTGCTTCTGAGTTCACGCATGAGACGTACATTCTTGTGTTTCCGCTTGTAGCGTTTCAGCATGCGGTTGATGTCTTCGTTGTCTTTTCTTTCAATGATGATCAAAAATCTAAAGTTTTAAAGTGAATAAATAAATGCATTGATATTGTACTTCCGCACCAGGTTCTGGGTAAACATTTTGTGTCCCTTAGGTGCGAGCAGATGAAGTTTTCCATGCTTCATGGAAGCCATCAGGCTCAGCAGTTTCCATTTTGTCACAAGCTTTTGGGGCTGATCATTTTTTAACGCAATCTCGGTATAATGCTTGGATCCGCCGGGCGCAATAAAGGAGATGTCGGGCATGACCTCTTCCTGCGTACGCTTGTTCAAAAAAGCCTTCGGTTGTTCATAACCCTCCATGCAGACACGTACGGATTCACCCCCCCTTTTCTTCGTCCAGGAGACGGCTTTCTCCATAAATGATTGTTTGTTCATTTAAAATGATTTAGTGAAAAAATCGTATAAACTACTGGAATACAATAATATAAACGCCACAAGTTACAAATTAGTTTCTATACAAACTAATTTTCTCCTGATTTGGGGAGTTCCCTCCCTGTGATCAGTGGCGAAGCTTCGAGGTGCTCTGCATCCATGAGGCGGATCAGGAGGTCGATATTGCGGGAGAGCTCATCGATCTGTGTTTCAGACAGTTTTCGCAGGCGCCTGGAGAGTTTTTCCTGGAGTGTGGTAGGTGATTTTTTCAGCACATCCATGCCCTTTGCCGTCAGAGTAAGGTACACGATACGCTTGTCATCAGACTGCTCCAGTTTTGTGACCAGGGCCTTGGCTACCAGCCGTGAAATGATGCCGGAAACCGTACTGGCATTCAGGTTGATGTATGATTTAATCTCCTTGGCAGATGTACAGTAGTCAGGCTGCTCCGAGATAAATTGCAGGACCAGCAATTGCGGGATGCTGATCCCGAACTCCTTTTCAATCTTCTTGCTTTCCAGGTTGATGGAACGAATTACTTTGCGCAGTCTGACCAGGATATCGAGGTAATTCATGGCAGTCCTCTCGGTTCTATCCCAAGATAATACAAAACTTTGACGGACCGGGGAATCTGTTGGCCATATCCCGGCATTTGGTTCTGGACATGTGCCATAGCAAAAATCCTCCAGCGACCTCACTATGTTTTCTTCAGGGAAAGCTTCGGCTTGCAAAAGCTGTCACGGGTGAAAGGTGTTGGGTTTTTGGGTTTGGACGATTTCGGAGCTGAGCATAACGAATGTTTTAGTTATGCGTAACTAAAGTTATGAACATTAGCTATTCGCTTGTCGATGGCCTGCTTCTTGAACCTTCCGGAGACCCTCATTCAGACCGAAGCACGACCCGCCCTTCCTCCAGGCCGGCACCGTTGACAATGAGTTCGATTTCACCAGACACCTCCGAAGATTGGACAAGGACCACAAGCTTTCCGCTGAACAGCTTCATGGTCGGAAGATGGAACATTTCCAGGGATGTCGGGTCGCCATTGCAAACTGCACGAAAAGTGCCCGAGCCCTCTACCTCAAACTGCAGCTGGTTCGTCGCTGTGGGGCAGGGTACGCCGTTTTCGTCTAACACAGATACGGTCACAAAGGCGATATCCTCACCATCGGCATCCAGGACCGTCCTGTCTGGCTCGAGGATGAGCTGAACAGGCTGCCCTGCCGTGTGCACTTCCTTTTGAGCAGCAATCCTGTCTTTGTCATCATAGGCAACCACACGTATTGTGCCCGGCTCATAGGCGACATCCATCCACATCAGGCGATATCTGTCCTGCGGGGTAGCCGCGCTTTTTTGGCGAATGCCCATGCTCTTGCCATTCACAAATAGCTCAGCCTTGTCATAACTCGTGTACACAAAAACAGGCGTCTTCTCCCCTTTACGGCCCTCCCAGTTCCAGTGGGGCAGGATGTGCAGGGTTTCTTCTTCCGTGTTCCACCGGCTGCGATACAGGAAATACCTGTCCTTCGGGATGCCAGCCAGGTCGCAGATGCCGAAATATGAACTCCTTGACGGCCATTTGTCGTCATAGGGCGTGGGCTCTCCCAGATAATCAAAACCTGTCCAGACAAATTCGCCGATCACCCAGGGCTTGTCATCCTGCAGGATAAAATCGTCTTCGGGAAGGTTTGACCAGGAGCAGTACTCAAGGTCGTAGGAAGAACTCTGCAGGTCATCATGCTGGACCATTTTTCCCTTTTCCACAGGAAAGTGATATACACCCCGGGAACTCACCGTAGAAGCGGTTTCAGATCCAAGGATATACCCTTGCGGGAAGCGTTCGTATGCATCTTCATACAGATGCACCCTGTAGTTCAGCCCGGGCACATCCAGAAGGGCGCCAAAGCCGGATTCCATGACCGCTTTGACCTGGTCCATGCCCACGGTCACCGGGCGCGTTGGATCCTCCCGGTGGAAGATCTCCTGCAGCCACCGGGCGCGTTTCACACCTTCAGGACCCCATTGGTCAGGCACTTCATTGCCCGCGCTCCACATCACGATGCAGGGGTGGTTTCTCGTCGCCCGCACGAGGTTGGTGACATCCTTCTCTGCATATTCATCAAAGAACCTGTGGTACCCGCTGTCCACTTTTGGCTTAGCCCATTCATCGAAGCTCTCTGCGATGAACATGAATCCCATTTCATCGCAGAGCTCCAGTTGTTCCAGGGAGGGCATGTTGTGCGCACTCCTGATCGCATCGCAGCCCAGGTCCTTCAGGATCTGCAGTTGCCGCTTCAATGCTGATCTGTTGACTGCCGTCCCGATGGGCCCGAGGTCATGATGCAGGCAAACCCCTTTAAACTTGCGCACCTCACCGTTCAGCCGAAAACCTTCGTCAGGTTTGTAGGAGATCTGGCGGATGCCGAACCTGGTCACTACCTGATCGGCGAGTTCCCCGTTCTTGTACAACATGGAAACCGCCCGGTACAAAACAGGGGTTTCCGGGCTCCAGAAAGCTGGATATTCAACAGGCAGGTTCTGGTCATATGTTCCGCCGTAGTTCATATTTGTCGCATGCCTTGACAGGGTATCTCCATTTGGGTGCACAATATGGGTCACGAGTCGAAGCCCTTCGCCCGAAACCGATGTCTTCACATTCACTTTGGCAAGGGACCGGGTCACGTATGGCGTAGTGACCTGGACACCCCATTGATCGATGCTTTCCCTGTTTTTGAGAATAAGAGTCACTTTACGGTACAGACCGGCACCCGGATACCATCGCGAGGATAGGCCGCGATTCCGCAATTTCACGGCAAGGACATTCTCCTGGCCGGCATTGATATTCTTCGTGATATCAAAATAGAAATAGCTATACCCGTATCCCCATTCGCCGACCTTTTTTCCATTGACAAAGACTTCAGGTTCGCTCATCGCTCCTTCAAAAAGGATCAGGACCTTCTTGCCATTCAGGCTTTCCGGCAGTTTAAAACGGTTCCTGTACCAGCCGGTCCCGATGTAAGGCAAAGCACCTGTCCGCCCGGTCTTTTCAGTGGCGACCTTTTCGTTGTTCTGAACAATGGCGACTGTCTGTTTGTCAACCTCCGGGTCAAACGGACCCTTGATTGCCCAGTCGTGCGGGACAACGACATCCTCCCATCCGGAATCATCAAATACCATATCCTCAGCTCCCGGAATGTCGCCTTTCATAAACTTCCATCCCCGTTTCAGTACCAGTTCAGTGCGCACCTGGGCGGCGGAAGGCAGAATGGTACTAAATACAAGGGCGAGTATGAGAATCGGACTGATCTTATTCATACTGAACACAGTTCAAACTTTGCTTTCAACATATTTCCTGAAATTATCCAGGATCGCCTGCCACCCGGCGCGCTGTATATCCACCGGATTAGACTGGTCGGGATCAAATCTTTCGACCACATGGGTGGATCCATTCATTTCATTGAAATCAATCTGTACATTGCGGCCATCGTCCAGCATATACTCGATAAGCGCATTCGGTTCCACTTTCGTATATGCACCTAAGAAATCAAATCCCATGCTTCCGTCCCTTGCTTCCATCCTCCAGTTAAAGCGGCCGCCCTCACGCAAGTCATTCGAGGCAGCCGGGCAATGCCATGACTCAGTGGCAAAGTTCCATTGTGTAATATGTCCGGGCATCGTCCAGCAATCCCACACCTTTTCGATGGGAGCAGCAATTGTTGTTTCTACTTTGACGTGTTTACGATCTGACATGCTTGGATGATTTGTTCAGGTTAAAAATCCTCAAAAAGGAGCGGATCGCATAATTTTCAGCGTTCAGAAAAGATTCAGGAGAGGATTTCATCCAGTCTTTTTTTCCAATACGTGAACGCATCCAGGAAAACGGAATGCTGGTACCTGTGCACGATCAGGTCAAAAAGGATGTCCTGGTCGATCAGGTTGTTTTTGTATGCCGATTTATAGCGCTCCCGGCCCTGGGAGATGATCGTCTGCATGGTGGCCTCGATGCGCTTGAACTGTTCATCAACTTCCTTTTCCGACTTCTCAAGGGACCAGATGTATGTGGCATGTGAGTTGATCAGTTCCCAGATAAAATGGTTGTGTTCTTCACCTTGTGCAAAGAACAGGAATCCGAAATAGGGTGAACAGGTAAATTTGATCGGGACTGCGGCTGGCTGGACCTTCCCGGAAAGATAGATCAGCTCCTGCTTGTTCCTGATCTCGAGGTGCTCGACCAGCAAGCCAAGGATGTCGTTGCCGTCCTGCTGGAAGGCATTGCATGTATCCATATCTGATGTCTCGAGGGCAAAAAGCTCATCCGGAGAAAACAGCGCCTTTCGCCCGTGGTCGGGGGGTGGAAGGCTGGTCAGGTTCAGTGTCCTTCGGACTTTGATGGTCTCCACCAGGGTGTCATCGATCCGGGCGATCTGCTTTGAGTGGGCCTCCCTTTTCAGGATTTTTCCTTCTATCATTTCGAGCGATGCACGGACGCGGATCTTCTTTGTGCCGAGCACACGTGAAAACCAGAATTTGATGAGATCGAATTCGGGAAGGATGTGGGAATTGTGAATCCTGAAATAGACCTTTTCGTTGACTTCGGGAATGAAATGGCTGACTTCCACATAGCCGAACCTGAATGCACATTCGGAAATGGATATGGAAAAGGATTTTTCTATGCGGTATTTCTCTCCTTTCCCGGGTATCAACACCGGACCCTCTGTTTTTGACCCTGAATGATGAAACCGCGGCCTGTGCATCATCGCTGCGATGTCAATTTCTTCGGCCTTTGAAAGCGCATGATCTGCGTTGTACAGCATATCATTGAAATTTCCCTTGCGATAACTGGACAACTGCTGCTCCAGTTCCGCCCAGTCAAAAATGCCCGGCATGTCACGTTGCCGGACAAATTCGAGCTCGTGAATGGGTTTCCTGGGTTTCTGTGCCCGAAACTTTTCCTCATCCTGTGACCAGTATGAAAGGATAAATGCCTGTAATTTGCCGGTTGCCTGATCATAGCCGACCATGCCAAGGACCCAGAAAATCGGCCTGTGCTCCCTGAAAGTCAGGTGCGTGGCCGGGAGATTGGTTCGCTCAAGGGGGATACAGTCTGTATCGTTAAAGCAGACGCGCTCATTTGTCAACCTGATGATGACTTGTACACCCATAATTTCATTTCGATATGATACCCATAATGGTCATACCTGAAGTATTTCTGTATATGATCATTTGAAATTGTCCTCAAAGTAATACTTGCGCAGTTTCTTTCTCACATGCAGAAAGCGCACAACTCCAACTACGAAGAGAACCGGACCTAGGAAGAGCAGAACCAGGCCGACATCATGGATATCCTTCAGTGCGGAAATCCTCAGGATCGCAAAACCGGAACTTACAAAAACGACAAAAGTCCTGAAGTATGCCAGGAAAGTCCGTTCATTTGCCAGCCGGGTCCGTTCCATTGCCAGTGCATCCGGTCTGCTAAGTAGTAGTTTTTCCATTTGACATTTAATTTATCGTGAATTTAAATGAGCCCCCATATCCTTTGAACATGTCAGTTCTGTTCAGGCAAGTCTAAAGCCTGGTATCGCTGTTTTTCTAAAACTAACCTGGCAGTGAAATTTTTGCAGTCACCATTTATCGATGGGCAATGAAATAATAATGTTCCTTTCCCCGATATTGTCCCCCGAATGCATTTGCAGAAAGGCTTTCCCTGCTTTTTAGATAACTCCCCAGGTTCGAAATGGACATCCCGCGTTCTGTGAAGAAAGCATGGATCTTCTCCGGTGTGGCACCATAGTGGTTTGATGCCCCAAGCCCGTGTTCGAATATGACAATTGGCTGATATGTTGCAATCACCCTCGATGCCCCTTCCAGGACAAGGAGTTCTGCACCTTCTACATCGATCTTGATCAGGTCAATCCGGATATCCCCAGGGACCAGGTCATCGATCCTTCCCGTACGCACCCGGATCGTCCTGGCTTCCTCATTCGGTTTGTCATAATCGCGCTTCTTCAATCCACTGTATGACGGATTGGTAGTCACAAAATTGAAGTCCGATTGTCCTTCGACATTGCTCGCAGCGACATTCAGCAGGGTCACGTTATGCACCCCGTTGAATGTATCTTTCAGTTTTTCGAATAATTCCGGGATGGGCTCTAACCCGAAATGGTGGCCGTTCGGGGCAGCCTTGATCATCAGCCTGAGGATCTCGCCTTTGTAGCAACCCACATCAATGCAATTGCTGTCAGGCTGAAGGGACCTGATGATCTTCTTTGTCTGCAGGTCATACCGGTGGTTTTTCGTCAGGGGAAACGGGCTCTTCTTGATCAGCTGCTTGATTTTTTCCTTCATATCTGTTGGCCTCCCATGAATTCAGGTTCAGATCCGGCCCATGCGTGCAAGGCAAAGCTACTCATCTCGAGAAATAATCTGTATGATTTGGAGTTGAATCCTGTTTATCGCATTCCGGCACCATTCGGGAAAGTTTGTATTTTGCGTCATTCACGACCAATTTATCCAGGACATGAAAAAAATCAATCCATCAGATATCTCGCAAGATGTTTTTGACCTGTACGACAGTTATGCGCACAACCAGATCGACCGGCGGACATTCGTGGAAAAGCTTTCCCTCTACGCCGTTGGCGGACTGACCGTCTCATCCCTGCTGGATTACCTGCTGCCAAAATACCAGGAAAAGCAGCAAGTTCGGGCAAATGACCCGAGGGTGGAGACGAAGTACGTGACATACAAGTCAAAGGAAGGAGGCGGAAAGATCAACGCCTTGCTGGCCCGTCCGGCAGGTGAAAAAGGAAAATTACCCGGCATCGTGGTAGTGCATGAAAACCGTGGCCTAAACCCGCACATCGAGGATGTGTGCCGGCGAGCTGCCCTGGCAGGGTTTGTCGCCCTGGCGCCTGATGCGCTCACACCCCTTGGCGGATACCCGGGCACGGATGACGAAGGTCGCGAGCTCCAGCGCAAGCGGGACCGCAATGAGATGCTGGAGGATTTTATTGCCGGGTTTGAATACCTCAAAAAACACAAACGCTGTACCGGGAATGTGGGGGTAGTCGGGTTCTGCTTTGGCGGCTGGATCGCCAACATGATGGCGGCACGGGTGCCCGACCTGAAAGCTTCAGTGCCATTCTATGGCGGACAGGCACCTGCGGAACTGGTGCCCAACATCCAGGCCCCTTTGCTCCTCCATTTTGCGGCGCTGGACAACCGCGTCAATGCGGGCTGGCCGGATTACGAACGGGCGTTGAAGGCGAATAACAAGGAATTCAAGGCATATATCTATCCTGATGTGAACCACGGCTTCCACAACGATACGACGCCGAGATACAATGAAGAAGCCGCCAAGCTGGCCTGGGAGCGGACGGTGGACTTTTTCAAGGCCAAACTCAAATAAGTACACGGCGTGGGGGGGGGG
>JARQTN010000023.1:3721-9297 GCA_029976695.1 Lewinellaceae bacterium | reverse complement strand
GCCCCATTTAGCAGGATGATCCAAAACCGTCAACTAAAGTAGACGGCAATCGAACGCGAAACACGGAACCTGCCCGCCAATGCGTAAACCGAGATGGGAAACGCGGAACGCGCCACACGAAACCCGCAACCCGCAACTTTAAACCCGAAACCGAATTTATTCCTCATCCGCCACCCCACATGGCCTCAGGTACGCCCTGAACTTATTGCCGGCCCCGACCCGGAAACCCTGTGTCAATTCGATATGATTGCCGGCTTTCATACTCACCCTTGTATTATTTGCTCCGAAAATGACTGAAGAAGCATTGATTGAATTGGCGGCCTCAAAGTATCTGTTGCCACTGAGGTTGGATGTGATCGAAATCGAACCCACACAATTGGAATATACATCGCTTTGCCAAACCCCTCGCCCAAAGGTCGCTGCCCTGATGAAACCACTCGAAGGGTACAGCACAAGATCGGTAACAGGTACAATCGGCATCTTGTCCCAGAAAGGTACCCAGTCACTCATCCCGCTCCCGCGATAGAAAACACCGATGTCAGTGGCAATATAGACATTGCCACTTCCATCCATCTGGATCGCATTGACCGGAACATTGGGGAGGGAACCGGAAACGTTTGTCCAGCTGCCTCCAGAACTGTATGAGGTAAATACTTTTTGTCCGTCAGAAAAACCGCCAAGGGTGATCCAGACATTGTTTGAACCAGCCGGATTGACTTCAATATCCGTGATGCGCTGGGTTACTGTTGGGAAACCGGCATTCCCGCTGATCGTTGTCCATGTATCCCCCTCATCATCACTCCTGTACATCGCTCCGCTTGTTCCAAACGGGCCCGTATTCGATCCGGCAGCATAAAACCTGTCTGGATTGCTTGGACAACGCTCGATATCCCAGTTGCCCGCAGCACCTTCATCCGTCCAGTTCTCACCAAAATCCGTTGACTTGAAGATATTTACCGAGCCCACGAGCACAAACTCAAGATCCTGATTGTGGATCTGGACACGCGGGAAAAAGCCGGATCCACCCGTCTGGGGGATGCCCGGCGGAGATACATTATTGAGTGACAAACCATTATTTGAGAAACGTTCAACTGACCGGTTCCGCGACAGGTAGCCATTATTTGCTGACCCGACGTGGTAGACAGCATCAAACCCATCAGCCCCGGCTGCATGCGTCCACACCGTCGTATTGGTATTGCGCTGTTTGATCCCGTTGTCCTGCAAGCCAATGATCAGGTGATTGGTATTGTTTGCCGTTCCGGCCATCTGGTAGATCTGTGATGTCGCAAACCCATTGGACAGGTTGATCCAGGTATCACCAAAATCCGCACTCCGCACGACGCCACCGTCACTGCATAAATAAACATTCCCATTCAACGGGTTGACCTCAAGGTCGTGCACGTCTGCATGAACAAATCCTGTAGAATTTGTAAATCCGATGCATCTTCCGGCACTGATATTTTCCCAGGAAAAACCATCATTTTCTGTCCGCCATGTTGAAATCGCACCAGAAAGCAAGGCGTCCGGGTCGGCCGGATCTGCTACAATAGCCAGGTCATAAAATGCCTGGCTGAATCCGCCCAGGCCATCACATCCATTTGCAATGATGTTGGGGACGATACTCGTTCGCGTGAAAGACTGACCCGCATCTGTGGAAAGGAACATCCCACTGAAGATGCCTTGTGTATCATTGCCAGAACCGACAACAAGATAGACCCGGTTGATTGATCCGGGATTGACTGACATGGCAACCCTGCCAGCTGGCAACGGAACATCAAAATTCGTGATCTGAACCCAGTTCAAACCTCCATCCGTACTCCTGTAAAACTGCCCTGTCTGCGCGACCGTATTGAAGACGGTCGCATAAGCGATATTCGAATCGCCGGGCCTGAACTTGATCTCGAAAACAAGACCCTGCGGAATTCCTGATGCGGCCACCCAGGAACCTCCGAAATTGGAAGATCGGAAAATCCCCATGTCGGTGGCTGCCAGGACGATATCCGGGTTATTCGGATCCTGGGCCAGTTGAAAGCCCGCCTGAACCGGAATGATGCCCGGGAAGGAACCGCCGGGAAACCAGTTGAGCCCGCCGTCCCCGCTAACAAAGACGCCAGAGTGCCTGCGCCAATATCCTGCCCCACCAACAAACCCGCCATTGTTGCTGTCGCCATCACCTGTAAGGATCATCAGCAAATTCGGGTTTGCATAACTCACAATTATCCCAGATATCCCTGTCGACGGAATGTTGTCAGTCAATGGCACATAGCTTGCCCCGCCATTGGTCGTTTTCAGCAACCCGCCCGAAGGGCTTCCCACATAGAATGTATTCACATCCGTTGGGTGGAAGGCGATCCGGTCTGCACGGCCAATGCCAACCGCTGAGCCCTGAGGATGGGAAACTGACGAAGGTCCGATAAACGTCCAGTTACCAGTACTTGTTCTGGATTCTGTCTGATATGCCCTGAGCGCCCTCGTGATCCGCTCATGTACATTGACGATCCGGCCTTCACTGTCCGTCCTCGAAGACATTTCATAGGCCCACCGGACCCAGTGTTTGATCGGCAATTCTCCTTGTCTTTGTCGCAATCCGGCTTCGATCTCCCCATAATGCGCATTGACAACAGACATGATATCGTCCAGTTTTTGAATGCCTTCAAGCTTTTCCTGCAGGGTGCGCTGCTGGGCAGAAAGTGAAAAGGCAAGCGGAAGTATCAGGAGGCAGAGTAAAATTAAATTTTTCATTGCTGGCCTTCTTTTTTGTCTGCGAGTTTCTCTTCAAGTTTCTCGATCCGCTCATGCAATTGAAGGATATATAACGTCAATTCTTCAATCTTCTCCATTTGCATTTTTTGCATCTCGCCCACAAGAATTCCATTTTCGTCAATTTCTGCCGCCGAGGGAATGCCCGGCAGGTGTCCGCTTTGGCTGATTTCATTCCTGAGTGCACCAAGCGATATCAATGGGTAATCATCCTCGAACACATAATCCGGCCACGCTCCTGAATCCTCGATCCGCATTTCCTCGGCCATCACTTTACCGTCTACGCTCAGGAGATATCCGTTTGCGGGGGTGGCTGATGCCCCGATGAGGACCTGTGAACCCACATGCAGCTTGGCAAGCGGGTTTGCAATGCCAATCCCTACCCTGCCGGATGTAAGAAAAGCTTCATCTTCATACTGAAGCACGATATCATTTGCCGGGGTAGCAAACACCCCAAGTTTCGCATTGATCCAGAGATCACCATTCAGATCCCCGATTGCCCCATATCGGATATCACCGGTGAAAAAGCCCATATCTCCGTTGAGTGAGAGCTTATCGAGCGGGTTATAGGTGCCAATCCCGACTTTACCCGCATTAAAAGGGAATGTTCCTGCAACAAAATTGGTTGTTTGCAGGATCAAATTTCCCGGATCAACACTGGCAAATGGGGATGCGCGATAAGCATGGATCTCCAACGCAGTGGAGTCACCTCTTATAAAACCGGAAGGAATTGCAAAGTCTTCATCATAAAATCCGATAGACGGATTTGGTTTTTGAATGTATAGACTATATGATGATGATGTGTTTCCAATCCCCACATTGTCCGGGTTGATATTCCTGATCCCGTTGGACACGCTTTCCCATTTTGAGGAGAGTTCGCGCCACTGTGAGCCGTCAAATCCCCAGATCGAGTTATGGGTCGTATCCCAGACCATCAGTCCTTCAGGGGGGGCAGGTATCGAGAGTCGCCTTGCTTCATCCATCCGGGGAAACAGAACCCCCTTGTTTGGGCTTTTCACATCCAGGATCGAGGTCGGATCAGGCAGCGATCCGTCATCATTGATGCCAACGGCCTGACCGTCCAGGAAAGTGACATTCAGCATCAGGATGAGGACAATGAAGATCATTCCTTTCAAGGAATGAAAACGAAAATCATGTTTCATGACTATTTGGGTTTTAGATCGCAAGCAGGACCATTTGCCGAAAAACAACTTCAGGAAGCAGGGGTCAATGGGGCCTTACATAGAGATCGTAATAAAATCGATTATACCAATTATGTTCTTATTGTGATCAGGTGAATTCTTAAAAATATAAAAAATGGGAATGGAATGCAAGTGGAAAAAAACTCCACATGAAACATAAAAACCGCACTGCCCCCGAAGCTGGCTTTAATCACAAAAAACGGTCAACGCTATTTAGGCATCGTCAATTTCGAAACGCAGAACACGAAACACTGAACACGAAACATTGAACAGCCCCCGGCGGCCCCAGATGGCGACCACCTCCAGGTGTCTGCCATCGTCGCTCCTTGAACCCGAAACACGAAACACGGAACACGAAACACGAAACCTATTCCCCCATCAAATGCCGAAAATCATCCGGAAAACGCAGCACACTGAACCGGCCTGTAAGCCCGGCATACTGAAGTGCCGAATTCAGCTGGACGAAATATTTGTACTCCCCCTTCTCTTTGAGGATGAGGATGATGCCGGGTTGCTTGTTGGTTTGGAGCGCATACCAGAGTGCCTGGCCGATGGCCTCCTTCCATTTTGGCGCCCATTCGATCTCAAAAGCGTGGGTTTCAGTGAGCAGGTCGATGCGCCCGCTTTCGACTGATATTTCGCGCTGGCCACCGATCAGGGTCTGGATGAAATCAGCATATTGCGATTCAGGAATACCATGCTCCTGCGCATTGACAGCAGACAGAAACAAGAGCAGAATCAGGGTGCTGAAGGTCCTCATGAGCGATTTCATCATGCAGCGAAATTAGTGGTTTGCGTTCATTCCCCCCTGTCAATTCGAGACTCAAAAATGTATCTGGAAAAACCCCTGATGGTTTTCTGGGAATTCGGATAACTGCCGGGCTCGAAATGGACAACTTCTTTGAGGCTGGCCATTAATTGGTTTTTTTGGCGGTTCATTTTAAAAATCAGTATTTTAAATCCGAAAAGTTTGTAAAAACACAAGTTTGCTGCCACCAGAAAATGTGCATGGCGGGGCGATAACTACGTTGAAAAGAAACATATGATATTTGTATCTCATCTAAATACCAGATTCAAAATGAAAAGTAAATTCTTGCTTACAGCCATGCTGCTCGCAGGTTGTGCCATTTTATGCGCCCAGGAGAAAATGGAAATCAATGGGGCGGTCATTCTCGGGAATTCAAACAATCCGTCACCTGTTTCCGGCACAATTCGTTTTAACCCATCGACCAATGATTTTGAAGGATGGAATGGGCAATGGGTCTCATTAACCAGCACATCCGGGGCTGTTGGCAGTGGCATGGTCACTGATATTGATGGAAATCAGTACCTGACCGTCACCATCGGTAACCAGACCTGGATGCGCGAAAACCTGCGGACAACCCGGTACAGGAATGGAGATCCAATCCCGGAAGTCATGCTGAATGGGAGTTGGACAGGCTTGAATACAGGTGCATGGTGCTGGCATGATCATGATCCGGAGAAAGATATTCCATACGGTAAATTGTACAATTGGTACGCTGTCGCAGACACCAGGGGACTTTGTCCAACTGGCTGGCACGTGCCCACCACCGTGGATTGGGAAACACTGACTGTCTTGCTTGGAGGACTGGC
>JARQTN010000023.1:0-3621 GCA_029976695.1 Lewinellaceae bacterium | reverse complement strand
AAGAACAGTGGATTTTCGGTACGTTGTGTAAAAGATTGACGTTTTGCCCTGGGCAGAGAGGATTGCTTTCTGAAAGGATTCCTACTTCATAGATCAACTTGCAATTGCCCAGGCACAGCCTTTGAGGGATCTTTCTGAATCCTTTTATTGAAGATATTTGCGCGGTCGGAAATCCAGCTTCACTCCCACCTCATTGTCATACCTTTATGCGTTTGAATTTGATATTAAAAATGCCGCATGTATCCATCCTTGACACAACTGTTAAAATAAAGATCCCTAAAAACAACTTTCATTTCTTGCCAGCAGATATGCCGCTAAATTTCCAATCTGACCGGTTAGTCACCGAATATGACCGGTAGCGCCAATATTCGTTGTATCAATCATGATTCCCCATAAATTAGACACTGATAGCTGCTAGAAATGGATCCATAGGAGGTAAACAATTATGTAACCTGAAAACATCCCTGATATGAAAACGCAACTTTGTGCTTTGTTCTTTCTTCTCAGCTTCACAATGCAAGCCCAAAAATACCAGGACCTGATCATTGAAGGTCCTTCATCAAGTATCAAATCAAACGAAAACCGGGAGATCATCAACGAGAATTGCGATTACCTGGTTGCAAAGACATCCTGGAATCCGGACCTGAACAAGGTAAATTCGGACCAGTGCAGCCTGTACGAGAGTTATACCAGTTTTTCGGGTGAGCGGTTACGCTGGATTGATGAGGTAAAACTCACCACTGAAATGGATGCTGATTTGGGGATGGAAGTTGAGGTGATCACTTTTTATAAAGATGGCCAGGAGGTAGAACCATCCGGATTCCTGAAAAGCCAGATTAGTGAATGCAGTTCACTGGACGGCAAGGAAGGTATTTCCAGGTGTATCGGACACTTTGGCTCATTGGCCATGGAAACAAAAAAGCTCATCGATGTGGCCACTTCGCTCAGTGAATCAGCCCCGAAGGTGATTAAAAATAGCGATGAATCCGTCCAGCAGGAACTGGAGGACCTGAAAGGTTCCAAAAAGCTGGGTGACATTAAGAAAGCCAAGGAACTGAAGGCAAAAGCTGCCGGCATCGCGGACTCCGGAAAGAACGCCAATAAGCTCCTTCCATCCCTCCTTCAAACCATGACCAGGGATTACGCCATCATTTCGGGCGTAACAAAAACACTGAACCAGTTGGAAAAAGGTTTATGAAGCATCTGATCATTGGGCTCATATCGTTTTTCATTGCGTGGTCCTCACTATACGCCCAGGACGGGCCCAGGGTAGGCGTTCCTGCCTTTGACTTCCCTGAGGAAAACAACCTGAACCTGGCAAACCTGGTTACGGAGGTGGTCATCGACCTGCTCCAGAATTCCGGAAGGTACACGGTCATTGACATGACAAGTGAGGAACAGCGCCAGGCGGCACTGGACCGGGCACAGGAAAACTACAAGGCCGAAAACTGGATAGACGCGTACAGTGCATTGAACCCTGAGTTGATCCTGGGAGGAGAGATTACGTCCATTAAGTTCGTCAAAAGCAACAGTTCGACCAAGCCAGGATACCGGGCGGCAATTTCATTCACATTGAAGTTAATTGAAGTCGAGTCGAGTAAAATTACCGCCTCTGACCAATTCTCAAGTGTCAGAAGCGAGCTCAGGCTGACACCCGAAACCGCGCTTACATCAGCAATTGAAAGCCTCCGGCCTGACATATTGAATTTCTTTGAAACGCATATCAAACAGGATTTTCCCGTGATCAGGATAAACGATTTCAAAAAGGAAAGGGTATTAAGTATTACCGCTCAGATACCCCAAAACCTGGCTCTCAGGAAAGGGGATAAACTGAAAATCATCCACATGGAAAAGATCGGTGATCAGATGGTACCATCGATCATTGGAGAGGCTGTGGTCAAAACATTGATAAGCGGAGACTATTGGAACCTGGACGTGAAATCAGGAGGTGACAGGATGTTCATGCTGAAAGATGACTTAACGAATATCAGATGTTCAGAATAGGTGTCATGTTCCTCGTTCTCCTTGTTTTCCCGTTGGGCTGTAAAACGCATATGGGCGCTGTGTACAGTGACTTGCGTACAAGTGAACAAGTCCTGACGGGCGCTTTAACGATCAGCTCCAGTATGCCTGTCAAAAACTGGAATGAAGCATGTCAAAAGAGGATCCTCCATAAATACCTGTATGAAGGATTCGAGAACACAGCATTCTGGCGGCCCCAGGAACTTAAAAAGGAAGTAAAAGACGATGCATTTGCAAATGAATTGATGCATAACATTTACATCACGGAACTGGATCAACAGAAAAGGAAAAACTGCAGGTGCAAATTTCAGCTCAATGTGGCTGCCACTCGAAAAATGTTAGAAAATGAAGGGTATATTCCTGCTTTTGGGTATTAAAGCAACCCTGGTAATGGGATTGTTTGCGCAAGATGAAGTTGTTCAGCCAAGGATACTCATTTTGCCCTATACATCTTCCGGGGAAAATGCCCTGGAACAGTTCGAAACGGACTTTTCCTACCGTACGGTAGTGACCGAGATCTCCAATGCATTGAATGAAAGGGGATTCAAGCCGGATGATTTGCAGGAGATCATTCAGCGGATCAAGGAAAGTGAAGCGATCAGTACACTGCAGGGCGTATCCTTCGATCCGGTGGAAAGGATTTTGCAGTACTCAAGTTCCGATATTGCCATCAAAGCGGAAGTCTATGTGCATACGGATGCCCAGGAGGCGCACAGCGTACAAATCAATTTAAGGGCTCTGGACAAGGTGTCCTCGAAAATCTTGTATGCCATGAATTTTGATGCGACACCACATTTCAAAACAGATGATTATGGTTATTTGGGAAGAAGGGCACTGGTTGAAAATGACCAGATAAGCAAATTCGTCGAGGGTCTGAACGCATCGTTTTCAGACGTCCGGGAAAACGGGCGCTCGATTTCATGCTACATTGAATCGAATGACAATTCTGAATTTTCTTTGGGGGAAGAGGTTACGGATGACTATGATCTGCTGTCTGATATCCTGATCGATTATGTAAAGCAAAATGCCTACAAGGGAAACTTCCGGATCAGGAACAACTCGGAGAACCAATTGTACTTCGATGAGATCCGGATCCCCTTGCAGGATGAAAATGGAGTGAATTTCTCCCCTGATGATTTCGCGCGCGAATTCAGAAAGTTCATTGCAAAAACGTGTTCCGCCTTCCGCGGGGAAAGGGTGAATATGCCGGGGGTTATCGTGAACAACGGGATCATTAGAATCATACTGCCATGATGAAATACCTGTTCATCACCAGCCTCTTCATCCTTGTGCACTGTCTGCATGCCCAGGATTTGGGTCAAATCGTCATTGGGAAAGGGGATTTCAGCTCAAACATCGAGGGCATTGAGGATTACTCCAGGCTATCCACCTTCATAAGCAGGGAGCTATCGAAAGGGGGCATCGCCTATTCTGAATCCAATGCTGCCAATTTTGTTATTGATGCTTTCATCTCATATGGCTATGAAAAAGAACTTGACATCAATGGCATTCCAATCCTGGCCGCCGAGGTTGAATTCAACTTCACGGTGAGAGAAAGTCATGGGGAGACATCATTTGGCAGCCTGTTGATCAGGATTT
>JARQTN010000022.1 GCA_029976695.1 Lewinellaceae bacterium | reverse complement strand
ATCAATGACAGCAAGGCAACAAATGTCGATGCGGTGTATTATGCCCTGGAGGCGATGGAGCGGCCGGTCATCTGGATTGCCGGAGGGCAGGACAAGGGCAACGATTACGGGGTACTGCAACCTTTGGTGAGAGACAAAGTGAAAGCTTTGATCTGTCTTGGATTGGATAATCGAAAGATCAACGAGGCTTTTTCGACAGCGGGGCTCGATTATAAGGAAACTACACAGGTGCATGAAGCAGTCCATTGGGCTGCTTCCACTGCCCAACCTGGAGATGTCGTCCTTTTATCACCTGCTTGCGCCAGTTTTGATCTTTTTGAAAATTATAAACAACGCGGAGATGCCTTCAAGGCGGCCGTAAAACAACATTATGCATAAATGAATGCCATCAGCATTTACCGGAATTTAAAGGGTGACAAGGCCATCTGGATCGTCGTTGCCCTGCTGGCTGTGCTTTCCGTGCTTGCGGTGTACAGTTCTACCGGTACCATGGCATTCCAGTACCGGGGGGGACACACCGAGATATACCTGATCAAGCATGGCCTGATCGTGGCCCTTGGACTTTTCCTGACCTACATCAGCTACATGCTGCACTACATGCAATATAGCCGGCTGGCCCCGTTGCTGATGATCGTGTCGATTGTCCTGCTGGTCTATACCCTGTTTTTCGGGACGGAGCTGAACGATGCGCGCAGGTGGATCGAGATCCCCGGCCTCCAGCTATCATTCCAGACCTCTGATTTCGCCAAGATGGCCCTGATCATCTTCGTTGCACGGTCCATTTCGACGAAACAGGAAGTGATCAAGGACTTCAACAGTGCATTTCTGCCGATCATTGCCCCGGTACTGATCACATGCCTGCTGATCGCACCTGCGGACCTGTCAACGGCAGCGCTCTTGTTTGTGACCTGTGTGCTGATGATGTTTATCGGAAGGGTCTCCCTCAAGTACATTGGCGTACTGGCGGGATTCGGAATCATGGGTATTGCATTCCTGATCGTGATCGGGACCCTTTTCCCGGAAATGGTAAGGCTCGAAACATGGATCTCACGGCTGAATGAGTTTTTCGTGAATTCCGACGGGGGATACCAGATCCAGCAAGCGAAAATTGCGATCGCGGATGGGGGGTGGTTTGGTGTCGGACCGGGCAATAGTATACAGAGAAACTATTTACCATACCCGTACGCGGATTTCATTTATGCAATTATTTGTGAAGAGTATGGGCTGGTTGGCGGATTTACAATCATCTTCCTGTATCTCCTGCTATTCCTGAAATGTGTGCGCATCGTGACGAGGAGCCCGAAAACGTTCGGGGCGATCCTTGCGATGGGGCTTTGCCTGAACCTGGTGATCCAGGCTTTTGCAAACATCGCCGTATCCCTGCACCTGGTGCCGGTGACCGGCCTCACATTGCCCCTTGTGAGCAAGGGCGGGACGTCGATGCTGTTTACCTGTATCTCCCTGGGGATTATCCTCAGCGTGAGCAGGTACATCGAGCAGGCGAGCAAGGATGTCGGGAAGGTAGAAATAAAAGACTTGAATGCGGATCATCATTAGCGGTGGTGGAACAGGCGGGCACGTGTTTCCTGCAATCGCGATTGCAGACGCACTGAAAAAGAAAGAGAAGTTCATTGAAATACTTTTTGTCGGAGCAAAGGGGAAACTTGAAATGGAGAAAGTTCCCCGGGCGGGCTACCCCATCAAGGGTTTATGGATCAGCGGGTTCCAGCGCAAACTGACATTGCGCAACCTGAGCTTTCCATTCAAGCTTGCCTCGAGCATGGTGAATGCATGGCGGATTGTCCGGAAGTTCAAGCCGGATGCTGTCGTTGGAGTCGGTGGGTATGCCAGCGGCCCGGTGCTTGAGGTCGCATCCAGGATGGGCATCCCGGCATTGATCCAGGAACAGAATTCGTATGCGGGCGTTACGAACAGGCTGCTTGCACAAAAAGTGCAGAAGGTTTGCGTCGCATATGAAGGGATGGAGCGGTTCTTTCCAAAGGACAGGATCGTGATGACTGGTAACCCGGTGCGCCAGGATCTGGTGCACATCGATCACCTCCGGTCTGAAGCACATGCACATTTCGGACTGGAACCCGACAAAAAGACATTACTTGTATTTGGAGGCAGTCTTGGCGCCAGGACATTGAATGAAATGATGGCAGCCAATGACGACCTGATAAAGTCCCATGCGGACACACAAGTTCTTTGGCAGGTTGGTAAGCTTTACGAAGCACAGTTCAGCAGTACGGCGACTGCAGCCCTTGGGCAGGTGCAGGTCCTTCCGTTTATTGACAGGATGGACCTTGCCTACGCGATGGCGGATGTAGTGGTATGCAGGGCGGGTGCTCTTACGATCTCGGAATTGTGCCTTGCAGGAAAAGCGGCGGTACTGATCCCTTCACCCAATGTGGCTGAGGATCACCAGCGCAAGAATGCACTGGCGCTCGTCGAGAAGGATGCGGCCAGGATGGTCCTTGACCAGGATGCCGTTGCAAAGGGGCTCCGGGAGGCATTTGACCTGATGGACAATGCCGGGTCGAGAAACGCCCTGGGCGAGGAGATCAGCAGAATGGCGAAACCCCATGCAGCCGATCAGATCGCTGAGGAGATCCTGAAGCTGGCAAAATCCTGAGATGGAGCGGCTGGACAGGATGCGGCGGTTGTATTTCCTGGGCATTGGCGGGATCGGCATGAGTGCGCTGGCGAGGTTTTTTTTACACGAGGGGGCGGAAGTTTCCGGCTATGACCGCGTGGAAACGAAACTCACCAGGCAGCTGGAACGTGAAGGCATGAAGATCCATTATATGGATGATGTCAGCCTGATCCCGAACGAGCCGGACCTCGTGGTCTGGACACCTGCGATCCCGGATTCACTGGGGGAGCTGCAGTTTCTCCGGGCGAGCGGCTGGCCCATGAAAAAGCGGGCTGAGGTGCTTGGAATGATCAGCCGGGAAAAACCGACGGCAGCTATTGCCGGGACGCATGGAAAAACGACCACGTCGGCCATGCTGACATGGCTGCTGCACGAAAGCGGGATCGATGCGCCGGCATTCCTCGGGGGGATTCCCAGGGATTACGGGACCAATTTTATCCCCGGCAAAAGTGACTGGGTGGTGATGGAGGCCGATGAATATGACCGGTCCTTCTGGCAACTACACCCGCAATGCGCTATCGTGACGAGCCTTGATCCCGACCATCTGGACATCTACGGTGACCAGGATGAGATGATCAGGAGTTACAAGGTGTTCATCGGGCAGGTGAAACCGGGTGGAAGTATGATTTATCACCATTCGCTTTCAAATGTGCTGGGTGATGAATTTCTTTCCGATCTGGAGGAGAAAAATGTCCGGTGCATCACGTATGGCCTTGGAAAGGGGGATGCGCAGAGCCGGATCCATGGCGTGCAGGGTGGATTTGTCGTGTTTGACTACGCCTTTCGTGATCTTTGGATCAAGGATGTCAAACTCCGGATGCCCGGTGTACACAATGTGCTCAATATGACCGCAGCGATTACGGCTGCAGTTACGCTGGGTGCAACCGGAGAACGAATCGGAAGCATTGTCTCCCGGTTTTCGGGCATTGAAAGAAGGTTCGAGATCCATGAGCTGGGCAACGGAAGATACCTGGTGAGTGATTATGCACACCATCCCGAAGAGCTGAAAGCAGCCATCGGGGCGGCGCGGCAGTTTTTTCCGGATAGAAAGATCACAGGTGTATTTCAACCCCACCTGTATTCCCGGACGAAGGATTTCGGGCAGGGATTTGCGGCTGTACTCGATACACTTGACCGGCCCATCCTGGTGGAACTTTACCCGGCAAGGGAAGAACCGATTGAAGGCATTGACTCGGGATATATCCTTGGGATGATGCAGAACACGCGAAAATCAGGGACCACGAAGAAAGAGCTTATTGACCAACTGAAAGATGAAGAAATTGAAATACTGATGATACTTGGTGCGGGGGATCTTGAATTCCTGGTGCCGGAAATCATAAAAGCCTTGCAAGCAAGGGAATATGAATGAAAACGCAAAACATATTGCAAAACGGATCCTGTGGATCGTACTGGGTTTCTGCCTGGCCGGCTTGTCCATAGCGGCTGTCGAGCTGAAGAAAAGCATGTTTATCACGGGCATTGAGGTTGATGTCGTGTTGCTGGAGGAAGGGAACAACCTGGTGACCGCGGAGGATATCCTGCTTGACATCGCACAGACCTTCGGCCCTGTGGAGAATATCCCGGTCCAGGACCTGGATGCACAGCGCATGGAAGAGGTCCTGATCCAAAATTCGTTCATGAAGAAAGTGGATGTGTATGTGGACGCCCACCAGAAACTCCATGTACGTGTGGAACAGCGCGAACCCATGATGCGCATCATGGACCCGGAATCAGGAGATTATTACCTCGACAAGGAAGGAGTGCGCATCCCGGTGAGCAGGCATTACACGGTGCGTGTCCCGATCACAAGCGGGAATGTGCCTGCCATGGAAGAACCACGGATCAGCGAAGATTCGGCACCCGTGCTCAAATCGCTCTATGCAATTGCCAGGGAGATCCACGGGGACAAGTTCCTGAGGCCGCTGGTTGACCAGGTGTATATCGACAACCGGAAGCAGGTGATCCTCGTGCCGAAACTTGGGGTGCATGAGATCATGCTAGGTGACTCCACCCAACTGGAAGACAAAATTGAAAGACTGAAAATATTCTATAAAGAGGCGATCTCCGGATTTGCCTGGGAAAAGTATAGACAAATGGACCTGCGATACGCAGGACAAGTGATTTGCAGATAGATCAATGAATGAAAAAATTTTACCCTGACATATTAAAAAATCTGAGCATATGAAGTATCGAAACTATTCTGCGTCTGATGTAGTAGCCGCCCTGGATATCGGCACTACGAAGATATGTGTCATCGTCGGCCGGAGGACGGAGCTTGGCAGCGTGGAGGTCCTTGGCGTCGGAAAGGTAAGCAGCGAGGGTGTGCGTAGGGGAGTCGTGACCAATATTGACAAGACTGTCAAGGCGATCGAGGAGGCAGTCGTGCAGGCGGAAAAAATGTCCGGTTTCGATATCATGGAGGTCCAGGTCGGGATTGCAGGCCAGCACATCAAAAGCCTGCAGCACCAGGGCATCCTGACGCTCAGCGATGCGGACAAGGAAATCAACAGGGCCGACATCGAGCTGATGATCGAGGATATGCACAAGCTGGCACTGCCGCCCGGTGACAAGATCCTGCATATTATTCCACAGGAGTATATCGTGGATGATGAAGAGGGAATCATCGACCCCATCGGGATGTGCGGACATCGGTTGTATGGAAATTTCCACGTGATCACCGGCCAGATGACGGCGTACAAGAATATCCAGAAATGCGTGGAAAAGGCCGGTTTGAAAGTCACGGAACTGACCCTTGAACCAATTGCTTCCGCGGCCTCTGTCTTGAGCGATGAGGAGAAGGAAGCCGGTGTGGCGCTGATCGATATCGGGGGCGGCACGACGGATATCACCATCTTCCAGGAAGGGATCATCCGCCATACGGCAGTGGTGCCTTTTGGGGGGAATGTGATCACAAAGGACATCAAGGAAGGATGCACGGTGATGCAGGACCAGGCTGAGAAACTCAAGATCAAGTTCGGATCAGCTTTGGCCGAAGAGATTACCGACAACAGGATCATCACGATCCCTGGGCTTAAAGGCCGTGATGCCAAGGAGATTTCGGAGAAAAACCTGGCCCTGATCATCCAGGCGCGGCTTGAAGAGATCTACGATTACGTGCTTTGGGAGATCAAGCGCTCCGGATATGAAAGGAAACTGATTGCCGGCATTGTACTGACCGGGGGAGGTTCACTGCTGAAAAACATTGAATTGCTTGCGCAATACCATACAGGGTTGTCTGCACGGATCGGGCTGCCGACCGAGCATCTGAGCACACGGTACAAGGATGACATTTCAAGCCCGATCTATGCGACAGGCATCGGATTGTTGCTTCATGGCATCAAGGTAAAGGAAAAATTGGCCTATGAGCAGCTGCATCAGGCCAATACGAAAGACATACAGAATGAAAATGAAGGACTCGACGGGAAGGAAGAATTAACCGCTGTCGAAAGTATTGCAGATGAACCACGAAAAGGGAATAAACTGATGGATAAGATTTTCTCCACGGCAAAATCCTTTTTCGAGGCAACACCGGATTCAGATTTGTAATGGATAATCATTGTACGCAACCAAATTTTAATACCCTCTAAAATTCATCGATATGTTATTTGATATACCTGAAGAAGAAAAATCGATCATCAAGGTTCTTGGTGTAGGTGGCGGCGGAAGCAACGCTGTCGTACACATGGTCAAGCAAGGGATCACCGGTGTGGACTTTGCCATTGCAAACACGGACCGCCAGGCCATGGAGCAGGCGGATGTGCCGATCAAGATCCACCTGGGTCCGCACCTGACTGCCGGCAGGGGTGCCGGTTCGCGCCCGCAAATCGGGAAACAGGCCTGTATCGAATCCATCGATGAGGTGCGCAACTTCCTGGAGGATAGCACGAAAATGCTTTTTGTTACTGCCGGAATGGGTGGCGGCACGGGTACGGGCGCCGCACCGATCATAGCCAAGGCAGCACGCGAGATGGATATCCTGACCGTTGGGATCGTGACCCTGCCATTCACATTCGAAGGAAGGCGTCGCGCACGGCATGCTTTGGAAGGACTTGAGGAACTGAAAGGAAATGTGGATGCACTTATCGTCATTTCGAACGACAAACTCCGCGAGATCCACGGAAATCTGGGATTGTCGGATGCATTCGCGCAGGCAGATAATATCCTGACCACCGCAGCGAAGGGCATTGCCGAGATCATTACGGTTCCCGGATATATCAATGTGGATTTTGAAGATGTCAATACCGTCATGCGTGACAGCGGCGTTGCCATCATGGGTACGGCCATGGCAGAAGGTGAAAACCGGGCCCGTACAGCGGTCGAAAACGCCCTCAACAGCCCGTTACTGGAAGACAATGATATCCGTGGGGCACAGCATATCCTGCTGAATATTACTTCAGGCACCAAGGAGGTGACCATGGACGAGATCTTCGAGATTACGGAATATGTCCAGGATGAAGCCGGGTACGGTACAGACCTGATCTGGGGCAACTGCCTGGATGAGAACCTGGGAGAAAAGATCTCCGTGACCATCATCGCCACCGGTTTTGAATCAGGCCAGAAAAAATCTGTAAAAGCGGACCCGAAAAAGAGAGTGGTATCTCTGGATGAAGATAGTGTGGCAGATGTTGATGATGACGGAATGTATATCTCCGAACCTGCGTCAAGCAACTCAAATGCACCAGTTTACGAATTTGATATCCAGGGCACCATTGACAAGATCAAGGGAAAAGAGCAGAACAGCTACCGCGAGCCCTACATAAAAATAGAAGAAAAAGAGCGGTTGGAGGAAGCACGGCGCAAGAAAATGGAGCTTGAGGCCATTCGCCGGGAGAAACAGAGAAGCTACAATACCATCAACCCGAACAAACTGAACAATTCGGAGACAATTGCCAACCTCACCAACGAACCGGCATATCTCCGCAGGAACGTGCGGTTGGAAGATGTGGCACCTACGAATGAAGTAAATACATCGCGCTGGACGATCACGGAAGATGAAGAACCCGAGATCCGGGAAGAGAACCGGTTCTTCAGCGATAACGTTGATTGATCCAGTCACATAAAGAGTTTTTTTTCGTCTTATTGATCTTATTCATGAGATTGGTTTACTGTGAGTCCGGGTTGGGGAGCCCGGACTCCGTTTTTTTTACGATGATTGATACACGAATGTTTTTATGTGGTTTTTGCGGGTTTGAACAAATGAACAAGCGAATAACTGAACATGCGAATCTTCGAACGGAAAAGGGAAACCGATCGAATGTTTTGTGATTCGGTTATTCGAAGATTCGCGTATTCTGGGGGGGAACAACTGAACATGCGAATCATTGAATGGAAAGGAAATTGTTTGAATGTTCTGTGATTCAGTTATTCGAAGATTCGCGTATTCTGGGCCTGAACAAATGAACAAGCGAATAACTGAACATGCGAATCTTCGAACGGAAAAGGGAAACCGATCGAATGTTTTGTGATTCGGTTATTCGATTATTCGGGTATTCTGGGACGGAACAAATGAACATGCGAATAACTGAACATGCGAATCTTCGAACGGAAGGGTGAAAATTAATTGTTCCGAGATATTTTGGAAAGAAGAATAATGGATCGCCATCAATAAATTGACGACAATGAAAATCAGGAAAAACCGGATCAAGCAATCATTCAGGAACAAACAAGTCACCTATGGCCTGTGGCATGGCATTGTGGATCCATATGTGGCGGAGATCTGTGCTGGTGCCGGGTTTGACTGGGTGGTCATCGATGCCGAACATGGTCCATTCGAGATTACGCAGGTGCTCCGGCACCACCAGATCATATCGGCCCATGGAGCCGGGATCGCGGTCCGTCCCCCATCAGGTGATCCGGTGTATATCAAACGCCTGCTGGATATGGGGGTACAGACACTCGTTGTGCCCATGGTCGAGACTGCGAAAGAGGCCGGGGAACTGGTCCGAGCCATGCGCTATCCGCCAGAAGGTAAGCGCGGTGTTGGTGCTTCCCTGTCCAGGGCTGCTCAATGGGGCAGGGTAGAGGACTATTTTGAGAAAGTGAATGATGAACTGTGCCTGATCGTCCAGGTTGAATCCAGAAAGGCGCTGGCAAATCTTGAGGATATTTGCGCTGTCGAGGGGGTGGACGGCGTGTTTATCGGTCCTGCCGACCTGGGAGCTTCTTTGGGTTTCCCAGGTAAATCTGATGTCCCTGAGGTAAAGAATACGATCCTCAGGGCATTGATCACCATCCGGCGTTCGGGGAAAGTGCCGGGTATCCTGGCATTGACCGATGAAGCTGTTCGATCTTCGAGGGAAGCAGGTGCCCTGTTTATCGGTATCGGGGCGGACCTGCTGCTGTTAGAGGCTGCGACAAGTAGGTTAGCCAAAAAATTCAATGGCCAGGTCAGGCCCTGATCGCAGCGTGCTCACAAACTGTGCGTATTCCAGGGATATTTGTTCATTTTGGTATTGCGATCATGTAGAAGAAAAGTGATATTCTATCCATGATTTGAGGCTGGTCGTCAATTCATGTCCAATTGGCAGAACGGAATTAAGTCAATCCGTGTAGTATTAACAAAATATCCAACTATGCCCTGTTTACCCGCCATCCTCGCCCTCTTGTTCCCGCGCCTGGCCATCGTGATCCTGTACATTTTCCAGGGCTGGTTCAGAAATGCATTTGACTCTGTCCTGTGGCC
>JARQTN010000021.1:7119-9383 GCA_029976695.1 Lewinellaceae bacterium | reverse complement strand
AGGGGGCTTCTTGAGGATCTCGTGATCAATGGAACTTCCGTAGATGAGAAATGATTAGCTCGTTTTCAGGCACCATATCAATGTTTCTGAGGAGAGGTGCATGGGTAATCAATTGAGCTCAAAAACACAAATGAACGCCCTGGAGTCTGGTCAAGAATATCTGGATATTACGAACCAGTCAATCAATCGTCGGGTTATGGAGGTATTCCGTTAAGGGAATCTTAAATAAACGTCAAAAGCGAACACGATCACACAAACGCAAGTTTGAATGTTTGATATTCCAGTACCTTGGTATTAAATTTGTACTTCAGAATATCATTTGAAAATTATTATTATGAAAAGAATTTTGTTTTTAGCTACTGCTCTGATCTTTGCTGGTGCGATGTATGCGCAGTCGCCGACGGAATATACGGCGGCAAACAAAGGGTGGTTGGTAGACCTGGATCAGGCATATGCCATTTCAAAGAATACCGGTAAGCCCATCATGGCGAATTTCACCGGAAGTGACTGGTGCGGGTGGTGCAAGCGATTGACGGCAGCTGTTTTCTCAAAGCCTGAATTCAAGAAATGGGCGGATGAGCATGTGGTGTTGCTTGAGCTGGATTTCCCGAGGCGTTTCCAGATTCCGGACAAGTACAGGCAGCAAAACGCGAGCCTTCAGCAGGCACTCAAGATCCGCGGTTATCCGACTGTCTGGGTTTTCACAGCTGACAAGGACCAGGCGTCAGGGCGCTACAGCCTGAACCCGCTTGGAAAAACCGGCTACAAGGCATCTGTCCAGGAGTTTACCAACGAAGTGGACCAGATCCTGGCGAAGAGCAATACGGCCAGCAGTGGTTCGCGGTAGGAAAGCCTAAGAAAAAAAGCTACAGGAAGCTGTCATTCCGGGAAAGGGGATGGCAGCTTTTCATTTGGGGATGCGGTGAGTGGATACTGCCTGGAGTGCCTTGAGTAACTAAAGTCTTAGTTATTCGACAAGACCCTCCTCAGGATGGGGCGTAACTATAGTCTTAGTTATTCGTAACTAATGTTCTGGTTATTCGTTATCTCTTCATTCCAAAACGCTTGCCTTAAAAAAGATTATTCTCCCCATATTTATCCAACAGGACAGCTTCCAGGTGATTTATGGAATCAGAAGTATACGACTATATCATCATCGGTGCAGGTGCAGCAGGTTTGCACCTGGCAATGGCGTTCATCGAAGATCCGGCATTTCATAACAAACGTATCCTGATCCTTGAGAAAGACCGCAAGGATTCCAATGACAGGACCTGGAGTTATTGGGAAAAAGGTGCCGGCCGCTGGGATGAGCTGGCTTACCACATCTGGGAGCATGGAAGATTTGTCGATCAGAGCAATGATATCAACCTCGATATGGGCGGATACCGGTATAAGAGCATCCGGTCCGCAGCCTTCTATGCGCATGCAAAAGAAAAGATTGGGAAATCCCAGAATATCGATTGGGTAGAGGCTGAGGTTTCAGGGACACAGAAAACAAAGCCGGTCACAGTGGAAACGACCAATGGTGTTTTCAGGGGGATGCATGTCTTTGACAGCAGGGTAAGTGAAGCGGCATTGAAGAAGGATGGAAAGCACACCCATGTCATCCAGCATTTCAAGGGCTGGATCATTGAGTCGGACCAGGATGTTTTTGATCCGGGAGAATTCGTGATGATGGATTTTCGGTTGAAGTGGAAAGGCACCACAAGTTTTATGTATGTCCTGCCCACCTCCCGCCGCAAAGCTTTGCTTGAATTCACTTTTTTCAGTCCCGAGCTGGTGGATGATGCCGTTTATGAAGCACAAAACAAGCTCTATATTGACCTGTACCTTGGCCTGGAAAGCTATAAAATCCTCGAAGTTGAAAAAGGGCTGATCCCGATGACGGATTATCCTTTTCACAGGGATCATCGGCCAGGCATCACAAAGATCGGAACCGCAGGAGGGTGGGTCAAGCCGTCAACCGGCTATTCATTCAGGAATGCAGAGGTCTTTTGCCGGCGCATTTTAAAAAACCTCAAGGATGGCCTGCCTCCATCAAAGGGGATTGCTGCCGGCCGCCACCGCAGATATGACATCATCTTTCTGGATTTGCTGAACCGGCGCAATGACATTGGGCCCGAACTGTTTTCTGCCATGTACCGCAATTTGCCGGCCCACCTGATCTTCAAATTCCTTGACGAACAAACCACGTTGCCGGAAGAGATTCGGATCGTCTCTGCATTCCGCCCCTGGCCGTTCCTTGGTGCCCTGGCCCGCAAGAT
>JARQTN010000021.1:0-7019 GCA_029976695.1 Lewinellaceae bacterium | reverse complement strand
GTTGCTCCGTCTTTATCAATTTCTGAGGTCGTCCAGCAGCAGTTCGACAGCCTTTTTCAGCTGCGGGTCCTCGCCCTTTGCCTTGCTGTCCGGGGCATTGTCGAGGATCACATCCGGGACCGCAGGGCCATGCTCCATGTTCTCCCCTGTCGCCTTTACATACCATGCCCGGAACGGCATGCGGACCCTTGATCCGTCGATGAGTCCCTGTCCACCGGTGGAAATTACGGCGCCGAAGGTAGGCGTACCCACCAGTTTCCCGATGCCCAGCGTCTTGTAGGCATGTGAAAAGATCTCGGCATTGCTGTAACTGTTCTGGTTGCACATGGCGATCGAGGGCTTCGTCCAGCTGGAGAGCGGCAGGCGCTCGCCATACGGATAGTGGGATTTGAAATTTTGATGCTCCTTATCCAGGTCATCTGCAGCTCCCCTCGGGACCGTGTAGGCATGCTGCTGCACGTTCAGGACAGCCATCAGCATGTCCGTTGTCCATCCGCCGCCATTGAACCGCACATCGATGACAATGCCGTCCTTGCCATATCCGCTCGCTGCCAGCTCGCGCTCGAAACGCTCAAAACTCGGCCAGTTCATACCCTGGATGTGGATGTATCCCAGCCGTCCGCCGGAATATTGGTCAGTCAATTTTTTGCGCGTATCCACCCAGTCCTCGTACAACTCAGAGCGGATCGACCTTGCAGGCCGGATGACCACTTCTTCCCTGCTACCTTCCCGGAGGATGGTCAGGAGGACTTTTTCATTGGCCAACTGGTTGAACATGCTGAAGAAATTTCGGTCCGAAGTTACCTGCTCAAGGTTGACTTCGGTGATGACATCACCGGGATACAATTTGCTTTTGGACTTGTCCGCCGGCGTATTCGGTACCACCCTGGTGACCTCCACGCCATTTCGGACCGGCATGACTTCGATGCCAAGCCTTCCAGTCGCATCGTCCTGCGTATCTTCGGGATTGCTGCCATACATTCCCATATGGCTCGCATTGAGCTGTCCCAACATCTCGTTGACGATATACCTGAAATCCTGGCTCGTGGAGGCCGAAAGGGCGATCGGCTCATAATAGGCCCTGAGCGCATTCCAGTCCTGGCCGTGGAATTTCGGATCGTAAAAGCCGTCTTTCAGGCTGCGCCAGGCTTCATCAAAGATCTGCCTGCGTTCATTGACAAAATCAATTTCCATCTTCGCCTGAAACGGCAGGGTCTCTGATTTGCCTCCATTGATTTTCAGTTTGGCAATGGTGCCGCCGCGTTTCAGCATATAAAGGTGCTGCCCGCTCTTGTCCAATTGGAGGGCTCCGATATATGCCCTGGACATCAGGGACTTCATATCCTCTCCGTTCCATTTGATCTCCATCAGCTCGGGTTCGCCACCGCCACCAGTCCGGCCACCGCCGTTTGTGGTAAAGAAGAATTTTTCCCCGTCTTTCGAAATCCGAAGGTTCCGTTCATTGCCAGGCAATGAAGTCACCTGTACCAGGCGCTCATGGATGTCCTCAAAATCTATTTCAATCGGGTCGACACCATTTTTGTCCTTGTCCTTTTTGTCTTCCTTTTTATCTTCTTTCTCTTCCGGGCCATCGTCCTCTTCCCAGTCGGTGCGGGTTTTTTCCCAATCCTCCTTTTTCAGCCAGACAAACCACACATCTGAATCGCCGTTGTTGCGGATGGACAGGAAGCCGAGTTTGCTCCCGTCGCGGCTCCAGACCGGGTTTGAATCTCCCCTCGGATGGTAAGAGACATTCACACCGGGGTGCCTGTTATCTGCCGGGTGGATATAGATCTCCTCATTAAAATCAAGGTCGTCCAGCGAATAGGCCAGCCACTTGCTGTCCGGGCTCCACTGTACGCCTCCGACTGTGGCCCACCCATCTAAAAGTACCCGCTCGTTGGAAAGCATGCCGTTGCTGTCGATATCCGCCACTTTAAATAGCCCCCGTCCCTGGCGGTAGGCAATCTGCGCACGGTCGGGGGAGAGGTAAAATGCCTCTTCCTCCAGAGGACTTTCAATCAGCGGCTTGATTTCGCGTTTGAAGGATTTGAACAGGTTGCTTTCATCCATGTCGGTGGACCGGGCGATAAAAATGTCATTGTTCCCGTTTCTGTCGGAGATGAAGATCAGCGTCGTATCATTCAGCCAGGCAGGTGACTGGTCCCTGAACGGGTGATCGGTAATGCGCACACTGCGTTTTTTATCCTTGTCATTCTCCGTGACAAAGATCTCCCCGCGCACGGTGAATGCGAGGTATTCCTCATTTGGTGAAAGGGCATATTCCGTCGCATTACTGGAAAACGTTTTCATTTCAGAATCATAGAATTTATCATCGAGAGACAACTGTACATCGAGCATCCGTTCACCCCCTCCTGATGCAGGCATTGAAAATACACCCGTGCCGCGTGCAAAGACGATCATCCTGCCATTTTCCGAGACGTCAAAAGAGCGGATGCCGACGTCTGTAAATGAAGTAACAGGTACCGGCGCACCCTCAGGCTGGCCATTGTTCCTGATCCCGAGACGATGGATATTGTATTTGCCATTCTCTGCACTGAGGTAGTACAGAGTGTTGTCATCCCCCCAGTCCGGGTACACCTCCTGGGCGTCCGCTGCTGTGAGTTGTGTATATGTCTTCCTGCGCGTGTCATAGATCCAGATATTATGGTTGGCCGGGCCAGTATATGCTTCCCTTTCGATACGGCAACTGCCCCTTGTAAATGCGATGAACCTGCCGTTCGGCGAAATGGCTGGCATGTCCCCCAGGGCATCCATATACCTGTATGGGGTGCCCCCCTCTGCAGGGACAAGATGAATTTCCTGTTCGCGTTCCACCTGCGCAAATGCACGGCGTGTCGTGAAGATCAGGTTCCCGTCATGTGTCCATTGCACATTGCCATCCGAGGCACTGTGCCAGGTCAGTCTTTTAGGTGGGGCGCCAACCAGCGACAACGTGAAGATGTCATTGTTGCCGTACCGGTTGCTGACGAATGCAATGGCATTCCCGCCCGGTGCCCATTGGGGGGCGCCTTCATAGCTTTCATGGACTGTCCGGCGAACTGCCAGGCCGCCTTCCGCAGGTACCGTCCAGATATCGCCCTGGTATGAAAATGCGACTTGCTGACCATCCGGGCTGAGTGCAGGATTCCGCAGCAGGTAGGAGGCCTCCTGGGCGTCCACTGAGAAAAGGATCAGAAAGAGCGTGAAAAAAGTGCAGATTAACTTGAGCATGGTTTCAATTTTGATTTTCGCCCCGAAGATACTTTGATGGGCAGACTTTACCAATTGGCACAGGCTGAAAAGCAAAACCCTGCCCGGGAAGAGAGCAGGGTCTTGACCTTACGGATTCATTTTTGGTTTTATTGGCCCATTTTAAAGGGAACTTCTACCCGAGTCTTGTCCCAGGCAATTTTCATATGGACCAGGGTTGGTGATTTTTCCTCAAAAGCAATGGAAAGGTTTTCGACGACGTCATCCGCCATGCGAACAGGTACATTCACGCGGCCAATGTCCTTAGATTCATCGCGGTTTGCCATCCCCCAGCTGGGGTAGTCCTTGCTGAAGATGATGTCCCAGCTTCCGTCCTTGATTTCTGCAAGGAGGGCATAGCGACCGGCCCTCAATGAAAGGTCGCCCACAACCATGTCTTCATACAACACGATCTCGGTAGATTCATTGGCCCCGATCCGCCACATGTCGCCTTTTTTGATCAGGTCGCCAAAGACATTCCTTCCTTTTTTGTAAGGCCGGCTGTATACGACCTGGATCTTTGGTTTGATATTTCGTTCGTCACCTTCCAGGTAATTCGTATATGCCGATTTTGCGGGATAATGTGCCATGTCCATCGGGCTGGGATCCAGGCCATTGAACATGACCGGGTTGAATGCGATCGGCACGGATGCCCGGGTATGATCCCATTCCACGACGAGGTTGCAGTGCAGGTCATCCATTTTCTGGAAAGTCATGCTGAGCGCCTCGCTCATTTCATCCACTTTCACTGATGGCACAGTCACCGATGCAACAGTCATATCCCGGTTCCTGTTGGCCGCACCCCAGATACCGGTTTCGGAGGAAAAGTGAAAGGTCCAGTTGTCCGGGTCCACCTCGGCAAAAACGGTGTACACCCCTGGCCGCACAGCTTTCCCGCCGATATCGACAGCTTCATAAAACGTAATGGTCGTGGCCTCATTGGCACCGAGCCTCCATTCCTTACCGTAGGGCACGAGTTCGCCAAAGATCACCCGGTCATTCTTTTGCGGCCGTGAATACAGGAGTTTGATCTTTGGTGCAAGCGTACGGTTATCTCCCGTGAGGTAATTCCGCCAGGCTACTTCCTGCGGATAGTATACAATGTCCATGGTGCTTGCATCCATGTCGGGCCACTCGGATTCCTGGGCCTGCAGGGTGAGGAAAAGGAAAAGGGCAAGTGTGCTTGTCAAGAGATATTTCATACGGCAGTATTTTGGTTATCGATTCACTTCTAAAGTTAGGAAAACCAAATGGAAGTTGTGATAACAAACCCATCGTTGATTGAATCTGCTTGTGGGTACAACGTTTACAGGAAATATCATCGATCAGGAGAAAAACTCGTATTTTGGTTTTTTAGCGCTGGTTTGTTTTTACAACAGATCAGTTTATGAAAATCGATTCTTCCTGTATGGAACGAGAACTCATTTATATCGGCATTTTTATATGCATCATCATCATCACGATCACGGTTGCTTACCTGGTCAACCGGTTTTTCAGGAAACTGATCCTGAACTCGACGCTGGTCATGCAAAATGACCCGACCAATTACCATTTCTTCAGGCATACGCTGGTCGCTTTGATTTACATTATCGGTTTCAGCATCGCCGTGTATATGATGCCGGACTTGCGGGCCCTGGCAAGCTCATTGCTGGCCGGTGCCGGGATCCTGGCCGTTGCTGTCGGCTTCGCATCCCAGCATGCGCTCAGTAACATCATCAGCGGGGTCTTCATTGTTGTATTCAAACCCTTCAGGATCAAGGACAGGCTGCAGGTACAGCAATGGATCGGACTTGTGGAAGATATCACGTTGCGGCATACGGTGATCCGGGATTTTGAGAATAAGCGGATCCTGATCCCGAATGCGATTATCAGTAATGAAGTGATCATTAATTCTGATTTTGATGATTCGAGGATCAACAAGTGGATCGATGTCGGGATCAGCTATGACAGTGACATCACCAGGGCAAAGGAAATCATCCATGAGGAGATCATGAACCATCCGTTGCACATTGATGGAAGGACCGAGGAACAGATTGAGAAGGGTGATCCCGAGGTGCCGGTGCGGGTGATCAGCCTTGGAGAATACTCGGTCCATATCCGGGGCTGGTCATGGGCAAGCAATGCGGCAGATGCGTTCGCCATGTCATGTGACCTGAATGAATCGATCAAGAGGCGGTTTGATGAAGAAGGGATCGAGATCCCGTTCCCTTACAGAACGATCACATACAAGGAAAAGCCTTCAAAAGATGCCTAGAAAGATCATCTCTGACCTCTCCACAAATATTTCCAGGAAGCTGAATATCAAAAAGAAAGCCGGTCTGCCGCCGGGCTCAGTCGTATTTACCGGCGAGAAAAAAGTTGAAGACGTCCTGGTCCATTTTCTCCAGTATACGCCCGACCTGCTTGAGGAACTTCGAATTGAAGAACTGCATGAGGTCGAGCCGCACATCATGGACGAACATGATGTGGACTGGATCGATATCCGGGGATTGCATGAAACCAAATTGATCGAGGATGTCGGAAAGACATTTCGCATCCACTCGCTGATCCTGGAAGATGTAGCCGATATCAACCAGCGACCCAAATACGAAGAATATGAACTGGGGCATTTCCTCCTCCTGCATGCCCTCTCTTTTGACAAGGAAAAAGCGGAAGTGAATCGCGAACAGGTCTCCCTGTATTTTGGCAAGGGATTCATGGTTTCTTTCCAGGAAGCCGAAACCGACCTCTTCGAAGGTGTCCGGAATCGCCTGAGGAACAAACACGGGAAGATCAGACACCGGAAAAGTGATTATCTCTGTTACGCCCTGGCAGACACGATCGTGGACAATTATTACATCGTACTCGACGAGATCGCAGACGACATCCAGGAAATCGAGGATATGATCGCGGAAAACAAGTATGATAACATCAAGCAGCGGATACATCAGTTGAAAAAGGAACTGATCAAGGTCAAGAAGGCTGTCTCACCGCTCCGGGAGGCCGTGAACCAGTTTTCCAAATCGGAGGGAAAGGCTATGGACCAGGTGACGAGCATGTATCTTCGTGACCTGTATGACCACATCATCCACCTGATGGATATGATCGAAACGTACAGGGATGTGTTGCACGGGTTGCAGGACCTGTATACTTCCGAGATCAGTTTCAGGATGAACCAGGTGATGCAGATCCTGACGATTATCACAACCATTTTCGTTCCCCTTTCATTCCTGGCCGGTATCTACGGGATGAACTTTGCCCATATGCCGGAGCTTCATTACAAGTATGGGTACTACATCCTTCTCGGTGTGATGTTCTGCATTTTTGTCGGGCTACTGATCTTCTTCAAACGAAAGAATTGGTTTTAGCCCGGATTATGCATAAACTGGATATACAGAAAACAATCATGCATTCAATTGATCAGTCGTCCAGCATATCGAATCGAGCCGCCATCCGCCCTTCGGGCCGTCACTATTTAAAACGAATTTACTTTTTGATCTCAAAAGAGAGATTGAATTGAATACTTCTGACACCCAAAATTAAGTACCATCACATTTTAAAAATGTCGGGGGTTAACCCTTGAATATGTACCTGTTTATGAAGAGGTTACACATTATTTGTGTAACCTATTTTAAAAAATTTATGCATAAGTCGGGTTTGTTTCCTGCAGTTTTTATGGACCCGAACCAGGTCAGCATGTTGCGCGCATATGCGTATATCTTATTTCTCTATGCCCAGGTGCAGGATGCGTCCCCCCGTCTGGTTCACGGGTGACGTACTCTTCCCGA